>NZ_DKJH01000015.1:4309-97275 GCF_002454655.1 Methylophilus sp. UBA6697 | reverse complement strand
GATGCGAACGTTGCAGGTGACGGTATTGTGAATGTAGCTGAATCTACAGCGGCTGCGATTCCAGTGACGGGTACCGTGAGTGGCCAGTTCAAAACTGGCGACATTGTGACTGTTACGATTAACGGTAAAGACTTTACTGGTGCCGTTGCGACAGATGGTACTTTCTCAATCAATGTGCCTGGTGCCGACTTGGCGGCTGACTCAGATAGCACCGTATTTGCCAGCGTGACAACCACCAATGCGGCAGGTAACAGTGCGACCGCAACGGATACACAGACCTATACTGTAAACGTATTGCCGCCAGCAGTTGCAATCAGCCTGGATGCAAACGTTGCTGGCGATGGCATTGTGAACGTTGCTGAATCTACAGCAGCTGCAATCCCAGTAACTGGTACAGTGAGCGGCCAATTTAAAACTGGCGACATTGTAACGGTGACGATTAACGGTAAAGACTTTACTGGTGCGGTTGCTGCAAATGGTACCTTCTCAATCAATGTGCCTGGTGCCGACTTGGCTGCTGACTCAGACAGCACCGTATTTGCAAGCGTCACCACAACGAACGCTGCAGGTAATAGCGCGACCGCAACGGATACACAGACCTACACTGTGAACGTATTGCCGCCAGCAGTTGCAATCAGTCTGGATGCGAACGTTGCAGGTGATGGTATTGTGAATGTAGCTGAATCTACAGCGGCTGCAATTCCAGTGACTGGTACTGTGAGTGGCCAGTTCAAAACTGGCGACATTGTGACGGTTACGATTAACGGTAAAGACTTTACTGGTGCAGTTGCGACGGACGGTACTTTCTCAATCAATGTGCCTGGTGCAGATTTGGCAGCAGATCCTGATGCAACGGTATTCGCCAGCGTCACAACCACCAATGCGGCAGGTAACAGTGCGACAGCAACGGATACTCAGACCTACACAGTAAACCTGTTACCACCAGCATTGGCGATCAGCCTGGATGCGAACGTAGCTGGTGATGGCATTGTGAACGTTGCTGAATCTACAGCGGCAGCGATTCCAGTAACTGGTACCGTAAGTGGCCAGTTTAAAGTCGGTGATGTTGTGACTGTGACGATCAACAACAAGGACTTCACCGGCACAGTGCAAGCTGGCGGTAAGTTCTCAATTAATGTGCCTGGCGCAGACTTGGCTGCGGATTCCGACAGCACAATATTTGCGAGTGTAACAACAACGAATGCTGCTGGTAACAGTGCGACAGCAACTGATACACAAGACTATAAACTGGCAGTGAATCCAAACTTGTTTGCAACAATTGCCTTGGATGCAAACTTTGCTGGCGACGGTATTATTAATATCGAAGAAGCTAAAGCTACCTCAACTATTGCGGTGACTGGTACCGTTGGTGGTGATGCTAAAGCAGGTGATCCGGTAGTCGTCACCATCAATGGCAAAGATTACAACACAACTGCTATTACCCGTCCTGATGGTAAATTGGGTTTCAGTGTGAATGTCGCTGGTAATGAACTGGCTGCTGATGCTGACAAGACTATCGATGCGAAAGTGACAGTAAGTGACAATGCTGGCAATAGCTTGAGTCAGTCAACACAACTGACGTATACCGTTGACCTGACACCGCCAGTGGCGACAATCGCGCTTGACGCCAACTTCGGTGGTGATGGCATCATCAACATTGAAGAAGCGAAAGCGACCTCAATTACGCCGGTAACGGGTACAGTTGGCGGCGACGCCAAACTGGGTGACCCAGTAGTTGTGACCATCAACGGTAAAGACTACAACACAACAGTGGTTACCCGTCCTGACGGCAAACTGGGCTTCAGTGTCAATGTGGCTGGTAACGAACTGGCTGCTGATGCTGACAAGACTATCGATGCCAAGGTCACTGTGACTGACAATGCTGGTAACACAGCGAGCCAGTCTACTCAGTTGACCTACAGCCTTGATTTGACACCGCCTGTAGCGACAATCGCTTTGGATGCCAACTTTGGTGGCGACGGCATTATCAATATTGCCGAGTCTCAACCAGGTGTAAATCAGCCTGTCACTGGTACTGTCGGTGGTGAGGCCAAACTGGGTGACCCAGTGGTTGTGACTATCAACGGTAAAGATTACAACACAACAGTGATTACCCGTCCTGACGGCAAATTAGGCTTTACTGTGAGTGTGCCTGGTTCAGAATTGGTTGCCGACGCAGACAAAACTATTGATGCTAAAGTGACTACAACAGATACCGCTGGCAATATTGGTGTAGCCACCACGCAGCTGACTTATGTAGTGGATGTCATTGCGCCGAACAAACCAACCATCGATAACATCTATGATGACTTTGGTGCAGTGAAAGGCAATGTCGGAAATGGCGGTGTGGCTGATGATGCAACGCCAACCTTAACCGGTAAGGCGGAAGCGGGTAGTACCGTGACTATCTACGATGGTTCCACCAAAGTAGGTACTGCTGTTGCTGATAAAGATGGTAAGTGGACATTTACGCCGACGACTGACATTACCAAAGGTTTGCACAACTACACTGTGACTGCCACTGACAATGCAGGCAACATCAGTGTGCCTAGCGACAACTATGCATACACACTCAATCAGTCACCAGTCTTTGTGACCCTGGATGCGTCTGCTTCAGTGTCTGAAGATGGTCTGCCAAACGGTTTGCTGGACTCTGGTCCTTCTAATGTTATCGCTAGCGGTTCCATGGGTATTTCTGATCCAAATGGCGACTTGAAGAGCGTGACCCTGACAGAGCCAACAACGACCTACACCTCTGGTGGTACGACTATCACCTGGTCAGGCAATAACACAGGTACTTTGATTGGTTCTGCCAATGGTAAAGAAGTGATTCGTGTCACGATTGATAGCAAAGGTGACTATGCGGTGCAGTTGTCAGGCCCGATTGATCATCCAGTGGCTGGTCAGGAAGATACTTTGGCAATCAAGTTTGGTGTGAACGCCAACGATGCTGACACGACGACTAAAGGCTCTATCACTGTTAATGTTTCAGATGATGCGCCAACAGCGACTAACCAAACCGTGACGGCTACCAACTCTGCCAATACCAACCTCATGATTACGCTAGATATTTCTGGCAGTATGACGACCACTGATGGTGTGAATAATCAGACCCGTTTGGCCAGTGCTATTCAGTCAATTAAGAACTTGCTGGATAAATATGACGACATGGGTGACGTGAAAGTCTCACTGGTGGTATTTGCAGGTTTGGATCAAACCAAACAATTGGGTAATGGCTGGTTGACCGTTGCACAAGCCAAGGCTTACCTGAATAATCTGTCAGCGGATGGTAATACCAACTATGACTCTGCGTTGAACACGGCCATGAATGCGTTTGGTACATCCGGTAAGCTGGATAATGCACAAAACGTGTCCTACTTCTTCACTGATGGCCAACCTAACCGTGGTGTCGGTGGTGATAGTAGCTTGACTGGTCAAGAGAATAGCAATAATGGAGACAGAGGTATCCAGCAAGCAGAAGAGGCGACATGGATTAACTTCCTGAATAACAACCATATCAAGTCTTACTCGATTGGTATCGGTTCCGGCGTCACTTCAAACACTGAGTTGAATCCGATTGCTTATGATGGCCAAACGGGTACGAATACAGATGGCGTACGTGTGACATCGTTTAACCAGTTAGACTCTGTCCTGAATGAGACTGTGAGCAGCCCAATTACCGGTAGCTTGACCTCAGGTGGTGGCTTTGGTGCAGATGGTGGTTATGTGAAATCGATAGCGGTTGACGGTTCTACTTATACCTTCAACTCATCAACCGGTGCCATTACCGTGACTGGTACCAATAACAGTACATATGATGCTACCAGCCATAAACTGGTGATCACGACTGCACAAGGCACTTTGCTGGTTGATATGGATGATGGTTCATTCTCATTCACACCGAAAAACACCAGCGTTGCTGGCACCAGCTCGTTTAATTACACATTAAGCGACAATGATGGCGATACCAGTTCTGCAACGCTGACTGTGAATGTGGCTAAGCAGATAACCTCTATCCCACAAGTGGCGCCAGAAGTCAGCAATGGTATGGGGGCTGCTGGCTTGTTGACCTTGCCAGGTTTGTTGAATGTAGACTTGCTCAACTTCTCAAGCCGTCAGGCATTCACTGCGAGTGATGTGAATAACAACATCAGTTCTGTGACGATTGCCTATAACACCTTGATCGGTGTGACATTGGGCACGGCCTACCTGACTTACTCACAAGCCGTTGCGAACGAACTGGGCCTACATGTGAGCTACACGCAAAGTAGTGGCTTCCTCGGCTTGATCGGTGCCAATGGCAAAATGGTGATCACTGCTGCTGATGGTGGCACCGTGGATAACCTAGCGATCAATGAGTTCTTGTCGACCGTTAAAACCAATGAGCAGGCCGTTGATTTGAGCTTGTTCCAGAACTTCAAGATCACTGCAGTGGATAGCACTGGGTTGCAGGATAGCGAGTCAGCCTCTAACCTGATCAATATTGACTTGTTGAACAGCAATAAAGGGACGCCAATTATTGGTGGTGATAGCGCTGACAATACGGTGAATGGTACGTCTGGCAATGACATTATCTACGGTTACGCCGGTAACGATACCTTGAATGGTGGCGCTGGTAATGACATCCTGCGCGGTGGTGCTGGTAACGATAAGCTGAATGGCGGCGATGGCAACGACATCCTGATCGGTGGTAAAGGTAACGATACCCTGACTGGTGGCGCTGGCGTAGACGTATTCAAGTGGGATCGTGCTGATGATGGCCCGGCAGGTACGCCAGCACGTGACACTATCACCGACTTCAACAAGAGCTCTGTCAGCCAGGGTGGCGATATCCTGGATGTGCGTGACTTGCTGCAAGGCGAGAACGCGGGCAACCTGGTCAACTACCTGCACTTTGAAAAATCCGGCAGCGATACAATTATCCATATCAGCTCTAATGGTGGTTTCGCAACGGATGCACACAATGTGTCTGGCAGCTTCAGCAGCGGTAATACGACCCAGCAGATTGTGCTGAGTGGTGTGGACCTGACCACAGGTCAGACCTCTGATGCAGCGATTATCTCTAACTTGTTGTCACAGCAAAAACTGATTACTGATTAATTATCAGTGTCTGTCAAAAAAGCGACCTTCGGGTCGCTTTTTTATTTTCTATTGATCATGAGACGGCCCCCATTCTCTATGGGCCAATTTACTTGCATATTGCAATAAGAGGCACAAAAACATTTGTTAACATATTTATGTTTCTTTTATTAATGTTGGTAAAATAAGTTAACTAATGTTTTATTTGGTTTTCTTGTATGCATCTAGCAGGTTTTGTTTTAAGCGTTCAGAAGTGGATTTATCGCGTACGCATCCTCCAGATTATTCTCGGTTTTTTGCTACTACTTGCCAGCGGTTCTGTCGATGCCATGTACTCCTTTCCGGCTGTTTCAGGTGCGCCTATGCCACCAGGCTGTGTTGGTAGCGCGGGGACGTATACCTGTACGGGCTACACCAATATTCAAGACCACGTACAATTTCTCGATACCGGCAATGTCAGCATTACCGTTAATGGCTCACTGAATATCGGCATCTATAGCATAGGTAGTGCCACACAGAATGCAAATGTCAGCTTTCAGGTGAATGGTTTGGTCACCGTTAACGCCGCCACGGTGCATGCGACCATCAACTCTGGCATTTATTCCATGACACTCACCGGCGCGCCTTATATCCGCGGTAACCTGTTGACGTCAACAGGTAGCATCACGGCGCGTGGCACGATACAAGGCGATGTCTCTGCGAGCAGTTACGGTGCAATCAGTCTATTACAAAATACAGTGATTAATGGCCATGTAGCGGCGAGAACGGGGCTGGTCACGTTATACGACAGTGCCATGATTCATGGCAGCCTCAGTACGACCTCTGGTACGGTAACACTTTACGGATTTAACATTGTCGACTCATGGGTCAACTGTGACAGCTGCAATTTTTATTTATACGGTCAAAATAACACCATTGGTGGTGATATACGCGTGGCGAATGTGTATGCGAGTTCAGCACAAAATAGCCATTATAATGGCGTCATACAGGCAGTTTCTGGTTATATTGCACTCGGGACTGGCTCGATCGTGTACGGGGATATCACTGCTTTATCCAGCGGATTTACCACCAGTAACGTGGCAGTTTATCAAAGTGTTATCAATGGAACGGTGAACGTCAGTTCCGAGGCGAGTGCCAGTGTCAATCTGTTTAACGGCTCTATCATTCATGGCCGTGTGCAGGTCACCAATAGCGGGATGGCAGCATATGCTAATAATAACGTTTATCTGGATAGCAATTCAGTCATCAACAATTCGGTGTCCGTGACTGGCGTTATTATCAATAACGGCAGGATTAACGGCTGTGCCAGGACGAGTTCGAGTTATCCGGCAGCTATCCAACTGCAATGGGGCTCTAATACCGCGGGAATATGCTGTGCCAGTTCAGGTAGCTGCTCACAAACATCTTGTGTCATCAACCCTTTTGGCTATCCGACAAACAGATGCTCAACACCGGCCAATAAATTCAATTGTATTGATCCTTCAGTCAGCAACCCGAACGCGGCTAATGGTCACTTATTCACCCAGATTGCGAATAGTGCGTTTAATGTCGATGTGGTCGCGCTTGCCGCTGATAATAGCGTCAATACTGATTATGTCGCGACAGGGCAGGGTAATCAAACTGTAGAAGTGAGGCTGATTGACTGCGGTGATCCTGCTATATTGATTAATCAAAGCTGTGGCGGCACGACAACCAACCTTTCAACGCAGAATCTCACTTTCAGCAATAGTGATGCTGGCCGTAAGCGACTCTCTAACACAATTAGCAATGCTTATAAAAATGTACGTTGCACAGTGACTGACCCCAATGCCACTCAGCAGACTTCGCTGTCGACAGATAATTTTGCAGTGCGGCCTGCAAATTTTAGCAGTGTGAGTTCAAGCAATGCCAATGCAGATGTTGCTACTGGTATCAGTACTAGCAATACGCCTATCATTAAAGCGGGCAGTGGCCGATTTAACATGACCGCCAGCACCGGTTTATCTAACTATAACGGCACGGCTAAAATAGATCCCAGCAAACTCATAGCACATACGGGCGCTGTACATACCGGTGCAGTCTCTGGGACGTTTAGCCAAGACAGCTATGGCAACAGCACCGGTACAAGCTTTAGCTATGATGAAGTCGGCTATTTTAGATTTAGTGCGCTGGGTATTTACGATGACACGTTTACCCAGGTGGATGCCAGTGTTGGCGATTGTGTGGCAGGGTTTACTGCCAGCAATAACAAGCAAGCCTGTGCCTTTGGCTATGCGCCGAGCACGAATGTATATATGGGGCGCTTTGTGCCCGACCATTTTGCGATTAGCCCGCAATCAGTCACCCCCGCATGCAGCAACCAGTTTTCATATTTTGGCCAGGATGGATTGTTGACACGATTCCAGATTAAAGCGCTAAATTCCAGCGGAGTGACTACCCAGAACTATACGGGCGTTTATGGTGGCTTTGCCCGAATGAATCTCAATAGTTATGCTGCCTATCACTTTAATCTTTCTCCTCACACGTTTACTTTAATCCCCAAGGTAAATGGATCCGCAGGCGTATGGAGTCAAGGTCAGGCAACGATTCAAGTTGCCCATCAGGTGAGCAGACCCGGTAATCGCACACCTGTGACTAATATCAGCGTGGAGGCACAGCCGCTGGATGATGATGGCGTCACCATATCCAGTGCGGTGGCTGTCTCTGCGAGCAGCAGTCCATTTCGTTATGGGCGATTATATTTATCTCCCGCGCATGGTTCTGAGTTGTTGCCACTGCCTTTACAACTGGAGGCGCAGTATTGGAGTGATAGTGTTGTTGCTTATGTCAGAAGTGTGGGCGATAGCTGTACAACGGTTCCGTTATCAAGTGTTGTCATGAAAAACTACCATGGTCAGTTAAATGCCTGTGAAACACATTTGGCCGGTAACGCTACAATGGTGAATGGCTTGTTAGGTCTTAGATTAACAGCACCAGGGGTGAGCGGTGGCCAGCCTAATACAGGCAGTGTCGACGTAGAGGTGAATCTCGGTGTGGCCTCAAACAATGATAAAACCTGTGTCAGTCCGGCAGAAACGCCGGCTATTGATGGTGTGATGCCCTGGTTTGGTGTCGATCCAGAGGCGCGGGCGACGTTCGGCATCTATAAGTCACCGATCGTTTATATGCGGGAAAGCTTTTAACGGTAAAACGGACTGCCTATTTTTGTGTCAGCAGTCCGTGCTTTCGGCTGTGGTTAAACCATCAGCATATCCACAAACTGGTTGACTGAAGTGGCTTCCAGTTTGGCCTGGTCCTGACACAGAGCCAGAATCTCGGCTTGTCTGGCTGAATCAAAACGGCGCGCCAGGTTGACTTGGAATTTCTTCACCAGCTCCGGGATGCCCTCGCCACGGCGACGGCGGTGGCCAATCGGATATTCCACGGCAATATTGCTGGACTGCGTACCATCTTTAAAGAAAATCTGGATGGCGTTGGCAATCGAGCGTTTTTCCGGGTCGAGGTAGTCACGTGTGTATTCTGACTTCTCTACACAGGTCATTTTATCACGCAGGGCATCAATGCGTGGGTCGGCTGCTGCGGTATCTTCGTAGTCCAGCGCCGTCAAACTGCCTTTGAGCAAGCCCACGGCAGCCATATATTGAATACAGTGATCGCGGTCGGCCGGGTTATTCATGGGGCCGGTTTTATCAATAATGCGAATCGCCGACTCATGGGTGGTGATGACGATTTTCTCAATATTAGCGATATCTTCCAGCGTTTGCAGGCGATTGCCGACCTCTTTGTTTAACTGGAATGCAGATTCCACCGCGGTTTGTGCATGGAACTCGGCCGGGAAAGAGATTTTGAACAATACCTGCTCCATCACATAACTGCCGTAAGGGCGCTGGAACTTGAAGGCATTGCCTTTAAACAGGACATCATAGAAGCCCCAGGTCTTGGCCGTGAGTGCGCTTGGGTAACCCATTTCGCCTTGCAGCGTCATCCAGGCCAGGCGTACCGCACGTGAGGTGGCATCGCCAGCCGCCCAGGACTTACGTGAACCGGTATTCGGGCTATGACGGTAGGTTCGCAAGCTTTGGCCATCAACAAAGGCGTTAGACACGGCATTGATAATGTCTTGCTTATTGCCGCCCAGTAATTTAGTGACCACTGCTGTCGAGGCAATCTTGACCAGAATCACGTGATCCAGGCCCACACGGTTAAAACTGTTTTCTAATGCCAGAACGCCCTGAATTTCGTGCGCCTTGATCATCGCAGTCAGCACATCCTTCATGGTCAGCGGCGCCTTGCCTTCAGCCACGTGTTTGCGTGACATATAGTCGGCAGAAGCCAGGATGCCGCCCAGGTTATCAGAAGGGTGGCCCCATTCTGCCGCCAGCCAGGTATCGTTAAAATCCAGCCAGCGGATCATGGCGCCGATGTTGAAGGCCGCCAGGATCGGGTCCAGCTGATAAGAGGTGCCTGGCACTTTGGCGCCGTTCGGCACCACAGTCCCGGCAATCACCGGCCCCAGTAGTTTGGTGCAAGCCGGATAATCCAGGGCTTCGAAGCCACAGCCCAAGGTATCCATGAGGCAGTTACGGGCGGTGTCAAAGGCCTCAGCCGAGCTGATTTCAAAATCTGCCACGTAATTGGCAATATCAACAATCACCTGATCTGGGTCAGGGCGAACGTTGGAAATATGGGCGGACATAATGTGTTTCTTTCAAATAAAAGATTAAGCCACAGAGGACACAGAGAGCACAGAGCTGGTCGAGAAAAGGATTTTCTCTGTGCTCTCTGTGTCCTCTGTGGCAAAAATTAACGTTTTTCCAAAGGTACAAACGGTCTGTTATCCGGGCCGTTGTACTCTGCATTCGGGCGAATAATCTTGTTGTCTATACGTTGCTCAATGGCATGAGCCACCCAGCCGGTAGTACGTGAAATCACAAAGATAGGGGTGAACATGCCGGTTGGGATGCCCATCATGTGATAGCTGGAGGCGCTGTACCAATCAAGATTGGGGAACATTTTTTTCTCGCGCCACATGCTTTCTTCAATGCGCGCAGAGATATCAAACAATGACATATTGCCTGCATCTTGGCAGAGTGATTTGCTGACAGCTTTAATCGACTCATTGCGGGGGTCGGCGATGGTATAGACCGGATGGCCAAAGCCAATAATGATTTCCTTGCGTGCCATACGCGCCATGATGTCAGACTCTGCCTCATCCGCTGTTTTGTAGCGCTCGATAATCTCCATCGCCGCTTCGTTGGCGCCCCCATGCTTGGGGCCGCGCAGGGCACCAATGGCCCCCGTGATGCAGGAGTACAAGTCAGACAGGGTGCCAGCAATCACGCGTGAGGTGAAAGTCGATGCGTTAAACTCATGCTCGGCATACAGCACCAGTGAAGTGTTCATGGCTTTGATATGTAGTTCGGATGGCTTTTTGCCATGCAGAATATGCAGGAAATGTGCGGCGATGGAATCGTCATCGGTTTCTACCTCAATCCGCACACCACGGTGGCTAAACTGGTACCAGTAAATGAGGATGGAGCCAAAACAGGCAATTAATCGATCACCTAATGCCTGTGCGCCCGCCGTATTGCGGTCAATAGCTTCTGGCTCCAATGTGCCCAACATAGAGCAACCTGTGCGCATCACATCCATAGGGTGCGCATTGGCAGGAATCTGTTCCAGTACGGCTTTAAGTGCACTGGGCAGGCCGCGTAGCTTTTTGAGCTTTTGGTGATAAGCGGTGAGCTGTGGTTGGGTGGGCAGCTCGCCGTGTATCAGCAAATAAGCGACTTCTTCGAACGTCGCATGTGTTGCCAGTTCGATGATATCGTAACCACGGTAATGCAAGTCATTACCGCTATGGCCCACGGTGCAAATGGCCGTGGTGCCCGCAGCCACACCTGCCAGCGCCACGCCTTTTTTGCGTTT
The DNA here is from genome assembly GCF_002454655.1 of Methylophilus sp. UBA6697. Taxonomy (NCBI): domain Bacteria; kingdom Pseudomonadati; phylum Pseudomonadota; class Betaproteobacteria; order Nitrosomonadales; family Methylophilaceae; genus Methylophilus; species Methylophilus sp. UBA6697. Next base: position 86,289 of record NZ_DKJH01000015.1, on the reverse strand, counting down.
TGGGGCTTCGGTGGCTGTGATAGTTGGATCAGTGGTGGTGTTCATAACTAACCTCCTTGTTTCTGGTCGCGTGTGTTGATTATTTATACAGCGCGTCTAGTTTCTGTTCAAAAGCGTGATAACCCAGGTGCTCATACAAGTCGGCACGCGTTTGCATCAGATCCAATACATTTTTTTGTGTGCCATCCTGGCGCACGCCTTGATACACTTTAAGCGCGGCCTGGTTCATGGCGCGAAAAGCTGATAAGGGGTATAGCACCATGCCTACACCAGCCGTTGCCAGTTCGCTTACGCTAAACAACGGTGTAGAGCCAAATTCGGTGATGTTTGCCAGTACCGGCACTTTAACTGCATCAACAAACTGCTGGTACATGCCTAATTCAGTCATCGCTTCCGGGAAAATCATGTCGGCGCCAGCTTCAACACAGGCACAGGCGCGGTCTATGGCGGATTGCAAACCTTCTACCGCCAGCGCATCGGTGCGCGCCATAACGACAAAGTCATCATCAGGTTTGGCATCCACTGCAGCTTTAACGCGGTCTACCATTTCGTCCAGGCTGACAATCGCTTTATTGGGGCGATGGCCGCAGCGTTTGGCACTGACCTGATCTTCAATATGCACGGCCGCTGCACCCGCTTTGGCAACACTTTTAATGGTACGCGCAATGTTGAAGGCGCCGCCAAACCCAGTATCAATATCGACCAGCAATGGCGTATCGACGGCATCGGTAATCCGGCGCACATCGACCAATACATCCTCGAGGCCAGAAATGCCTAAATCTGGCAGCCCCAAGGAGCCTGCAGCAACGCCGCCGCCAGACAAATAGATGGCTTTAAACCCGGATTGTGTGGCCAGCATGGCGTGATAGGCATTGATGGCACCGATAATCTGTAATGGTTTTTCTGCGGCCAGTGCTGCGCGGAAACGACCGCCTGGCGTATTGGATTGCGTCATGTTGGTTTCCTGTTGATCAGCGATTAAAAGAAAGCGTGTTCAGCATCTTCCGGCATGGCAACACCGGTTTGCTTGGCTTTTTGCAGCACTTCCCAGAAATAACGATAGGTGGCACGGTCATGCAACTCGCCCGCATACTGAATTGGCCCCCAATCGGCCGTTTGTGCTGCCAGCAGGATATTGGCGGCGTCTGTCACTTCGTCAAAATTAGGTTTCATGGCATCGACAATGGCCTGAATCTGCGTCGGATAGATGCTCCACATACGCATAAAACCGAATTCGTTACGCGCGCGATACGCATCGCTGTAAGTGACTTCTACATTTTTCAGATCCAGCGTCACGTTGTGCGCAGGCACCACGCCATTGGCCAGCGCGGCAGAGACGACTTCGGTCTTGGCGCGTGCCAGCAACCGGTGGTCAAACTGGCCGGGGCTGCGCATGGCTGCGGCGGGGATAGCGCCGTGGTGGGCGCTGACAAAGTCCATCAGGCCGAAATCCAGCACCTGTAACCACGGCAGTTGTGCAATTTCATGTACCTGTCTGAGTGCGCCATGCGTTTCAATCAGGATATGTACCGGAATCTCACGGCGAATGCCGTGTTGCTTCGCGACTTGCTGAATATAGGTGATCATTTCGCGCGCTTGGGCGATATCGGTACATTTAGGAATCGTGATATAGCTCAGCACTTCACCGGCGCCGCCGACCAGAATATCAATATCCTTTTTCCAGTGCGGGTGCGTGTAGTCATGAATACGTGCCCCGGCCATTTTGTATTTGTTGGCTTCGGAATTCAGTATGCGGACGATCATTTCTGCATGTGCTTGTTCCTGGCCGCTGGCGGCGCCATCTTCACAATCGCACGTAATATCAAATACCGGGCCGACACCATTAGGCGTGGCCGGGTCTTGTAACGACAAGGCTTTCAGGATCAACTTTTCGCTACCGGCAAAATGTTCACAAGCCGGAATCACCGGAAACGGCTTTTCACCGCCAAAAAGTGCCTGATTTGGATGAACAGCCATGTTTAGTTTCCTTTGCGTGGAATAAGAACGGTATAGTCGAGATCGAGCACCACGTGCGGGTGATAGCCCTGCGTGGTTTTGATGTTTTCCAGTGTCGCTGGCGGCATATTTTTGACGCCGACCATGCGTAAGCGCAATGCGCCTAATTCAGGATGGGGCAGGGCCCATTTATCCAATACCTTGGTCAGGCAATAAATGGTGTCACCCGAATAACTTGGATTGGCATGGGTGCCACCGTTAATCGCCAGGATCGCAATGGCGTTTTCCAGGCCTTCATAACTGAGGGCACGACAGGCCGAAATCACTACGCCGCCGTATACCAGGCACTGGCCCTGCGGTGTGCTTTTCATCAGGTGCGCATCAAAGTGCAGGCGCGCATTGTTCTGGTATAAGTGCGTGGCCATGGTATGGTCACTCTCATTGATGGTCAGGCCAGAAGGGTGGCGCATGCATTCACCCACTTCGTAATCGTCCCACCAGTATTGACCAGCTGTGGCTGTGCCCAGGCTGTTATTGAGCTTGAAGTGGGCTGGCACGGCTAATGATTCGGGGCTGACAAATTCAGGCAGCTCAGGAATGACAGTGTCCGGCGCTGGCGCCTCTTGATTTTTCTTGTGCACCATCACCCAGCGTACCCAGCTGAGTACTGGTTGCTGATGCTGGTTGACCGTGGTTGAGCGCACCCAGACCACGCCACTTTTGCCGCTGGAATTCTGTTTTAGGCCGATGACTTCACTGGCGGTTGTCAGCGTGTCGCCCACGTATACGGGCTGGATAAACCGTACATCTGCGTAGCCGAGATTGGCGACGGCATTGACTGAGATATCGGGGACGGTCTTGCCAAAAGCAATATGAAACGCCAGCAGGTCATCGATCGGCATCTGCGGGTAACCCAGCGACTGTGCCAGCGGCGTGCTGCAATGTAGGGGGTTGCGTGCGCCTGTTAGAGCAATATACAGCGCCGTGTCACCTGTGGTGATGGTGCGCGGCGTGGCGTGCTGGATGGTTTCACCCAGTACAAAATGTTCGAAAAAACGTCCGGTGTTGATTTTTGTGCTCATTTTCAACTCCTTTATATAAACTCTTCTTCCAGCTCGGCAATGGCCTCTGCCAGTTGAATCAAGCGTTGTGCGGCTTTGATATGGTGGTGTTCGACCAGCTTGTCATTCACCACTACCGTGCCGCGCCCACCCTCGTTGGCTTCTTTGAGGGCTTTGATAATCAGCCGCGCATGTTCGACTTCTGCGCGTTGTGGCGTATACGCGTCATTGCAATAAGCAATTTGCGCCGGATGCACCAGCGATTTGCCATCCATGCCGATGTCTCGGCCTATGCGACAGGCATATTCAAACGAATGCATGTTCTTGAAATCTGACGTAATGCCATCAATCACGCCTTTGCCGTAAGCGCGTGCGGCCAGCACCACCAGGGATAATGAGGTCAGGATGGCTGAACGTTCGTGCGTCACACGGGCGTGCAGTTGTGAAATCAGGTCTGAGGTTGCCATCACCATACAGATGACGCGGTCTGAAGCTGCGGCAATTTCCTTGGCATTCAATACGGCCAACGGGCTTTCTATCATGACCATCATGGGTACATTTTTGCCGCCAGCCTCATCTAGTAACTGCTGCGCCTGCAATACATCTTCGCGTGACTCTATATTAGGAAACAAAATGGCATCTGCACCAATATTGGCCACTGCTTGAATGTCGTCATGCCCCCAAATAGAGTGCAAGTCATTGACGCGCACCACGACTTCTCTTTTGCCGTAGCCACCTTGCTGCACCGCATTCACTACGTTGTGGCGGGATTGAATTTTGGCATCTACCAGAATAGGGTCGCCCAGGTCCAGAATGACAGAGTCTGCCGCGAGTGAGCGAGCACGTTCCAGGTAATGTTGATTACAGCCAGGAACATATAGCATCGAGCGTCTGGGTCTGAGTGCATATGACATGGGTTTTCCTTTGTTACGGCAAGAAATTAGATTCATTATTCATGAATAAAAAAACTGTGTCAACAAATATCTTATGTCTTATATAAGATATAAAATAGTGGACAATAAAAAAGCGCTGTGATATAAATTAAAAACCTTGTTTCAGGTGCAATTGATGGTGCCAATCATGAATGGAGTCGAATCTATGGATAAGCAGTTAGGGTCGCCGAGTTACCGGCCGCTGTATGACCAAATTAAAGTGCTGATCACGCAAAGCCTGATCGGCGGAGAGTGGCGCCCCGGAGATATGATTCCCAGCGAAATTGACCTGGCGCAGCGGTTTAAAGTCAGTCAGGGCACTGTGCGCAAGGCGATTGATAGCCTGGCGACAGAAAATATCCTGATTCGGCGCCAGGGCAAAGGTACTTTTGTTGCTACGCACAACCAGGATGACGTCAAGCTGCGTTTCTTGCGTCTGACTGCAGAAAATGGCCAGAAAGAAATGCTGCAGAATGAGTTTATCTCCTGCATTAAAGGTAAAGCCAGCGTGCATATCGGCAAGGTGCTGGAAATGAAAGCAGGCGCAACCACGATTGATGTGAAGCGTTTGCTGACGTTCTCGGGTCGCCCTCTGATTTATGACCACATTATTGTGCCTGCCGCACCATTTAAAGGATTGAACCGCGCCAAGGTAGAAGAGAGCAATGGCTCGATGTATAGCATGTATGAATCACAGTTTGGTGTGCGCATGATCCGGGCCGAAGAGCGTATTAAAGCTGTCGCGGCGGATGCGGAAGTGGCCAAGGCTTTGGGCTTGAAAGAAGGTTATCCGCTGCTGAGTATAGAGCGCGTGTCATTTACTTATGGCGATAAGCCGATGGAGTGGCGTTTGGGATTGTGTCTGACTGACGATCACCACTACATGAGCGAATTAGAATGATTGAAAAATCTTCATCAGCGGCGTTGGACTGCGCTTGCCGTGCCATATGCACTGTCTGCGCTTGTCCGCCTTGCTGCTGAAGTTTTTGAATCATTCAAAAGAATAGAAAACCCAAGGAGAAGTCATGGACGATTTAAAGCAACGCGCGCTGGATTACCACCAGTTTCCCAAGCCAGGGAAGCTGAGCGTGGAATCGTCCAAGCCTTGTGCCACGCAACAGGATTTATCGCTGGCTTATACGCCGGGTGTGGCCGAGCCAGTGCGTGAAATCGAGGCAGATCCGGCCAATGCCTATAAGTATACCAATAAGGGTAATCTGGTGGCAGTGATTACCGATGGTACTGCGGTGCTGGGTTTAGGCAATGTGGGGGCGCTGGCAGGCAAGCCAGTGATGGAAGGCAAGGGCGTGTTGTTCAAGCGCTTTGCGGATATTGACGTGTTTGATATTGAAGTCAATGCCGCGACGCCGGACGAGTTTATCCAGACTGTGGTGAATATTGCACCAACGTTTGGCGGCATCAACCTTGAAGATATTGCTGCACCGCACTGTTTTTATATTGAAAATGAATTAAAGAAACGCTTGGATATCCCAGTATTTCATGACGATCAGCATGGCACGGCGGTGATTGTGGCAGCCGCTTTGTTGAATGCGCTTGATCTCCAAGGCAAAACGTTGCCCCGCGCCAAAATTGTGTTTTTAGGCGCGGGTGCGGCGGGTTGTTCCTGTGCCAAGCTGCTCAAGTTAATGGGCGCTACCAACATCACCATGGTCGATCGCAAAGGGGTGCTCGATAACAGCCGCGACGATTTACATGATAACAACCGCGAGTTAGCGATTGAGGTTGGCAATATCAAAACGCTGGCAGATGCCATGCAAGGGGCGGATGTGTTTATTGGTGTCTCGGCTAAAAATGGTTTGCCACCAGAACTGGTGCCACTGATGGCCGCGAACCCGGTCATTTTTGCCCTGGCCAATCCTGATCCTGAAATCCTGCCCAGCCAGGTATTTGCCTTGCGTGATGATGCGATTATGGCGACTGGCCGTAGTGATTTTCCTAACCAGGTCAATAATGCCTTGTGTTTCCCGTACCTGTTTAGAGGCGCACTGGACGCACAGGCAAAACAGATCACCGAGCAGATGAAAGTGGCGGCCGCCCAGGCCCTAAGTCAATTGGCGCGTGAGCCTGTACCGCAACAGGTACTGGAAGCCTATCAGTTGCCGTCTTTGTCGTTTGGTAAAGACTACATTATCCCCAAACCATTTGATCCACGCTTGATGGAATACGTGGCTGGCGCCGTGGCGCGTGCGGCCAATGCAGGTGAGTAAGAGTTATTTAGCATGATTGTAAAGAAGCAAAAAAAACAGCGCCCGAAGAATCTGGATTTATTCACGATCCGCCTGCCGGTGAATGCGGTGGTGTCGATTTTGCACCGCGCCAGTGGTGTGGTGTTGTTTCTGATTCAGCCGCTGTTGTTATGGACCTTGTATTTATCCTTGTCCAGTGCGCAAGGCTATGCCGCCGTGGCTAAGCAATTCCAGCAATGGCCGGTGAAGTTGCTGATCACCGCCTTGGCCTGTGCTTTCTTCCATCATTTTTATGCGGGCATCCGCCACCTGGCTATGGATGTGCACTGGATGACGACGTTACAAAAAGCACGCTTCTCCAGCCGGGTGGTGTTGTGGCTGGTGGCAGTCACCATGGTGTTTGTGATCTGGGCGATTTGGGTGAGAGGCTAGCATGTTGTTTGAGTTACTGACTGCCAAATACCCAGGCATGCGACGCTGGCTAACTCAGCGCTTATGTGCACTGTCGATGGCGGTTGTCCTGCTACTGCTGTGGTTACGAGTGATGTGCTTGTCGCCACAAAGTTTTAGTGAATGGCAGGCCTTATTTGCACCGCTTTGGTGGCGTCTGCTCTCGGTGTGGTTTTTTGCTTGCATGCTGTTGCATGCCTGGTTGGGCGTACGTGATGTGTTGCGCGATTACGTGCCGCATTTAGGTATCCGGGCCGTGCTGCAATGGCTGGTGAATGTCGCAGTATGGGGCAATGCCATAGCGGTGATATGGATTTTATTTGGAATGAATTTTTAAGGTGAGTGGCATGGCTGGTGTAACTAATATGACAGGTGCAAGCAATATCCAGCATCATCAGGTGGATGCCGTCATTATTGGCGGCGGCGGTGCCGGCTTGCGTGCCGCGCTGCAACTGGCTGAGTCGGGTGCAGATGTTGCTGTGCTGTCCAAAGTGTTTCCGACGCGCTCACATACGGTGGCGGCGCAAGGCGGTATTGCGGCAGCCCTGGGCAATGTGTCTGATGATAACTGGCTGTGGCATATGTACGACACCATCAAGGGGTCGGACTACCTCGGGGATCAGGATGCGATTGAGTTTATGTGCCGCAATGCAGCCAAAGCCATTATCGAGCTGGAGCATTTTGGCATGCCGTTTGACCGTCTGGAAAACGGTCGTATCTTTCAGCGCCCATTTGGTGGCATGACCCGCAATTTTGGCGAAAAGCCGATTTCACGCACCTGTGCTGTGGCTGACCGTACTGGCCATGCCATGTTGCACACGCTGTATCAACGTAACGTGCAAGCCAATACGCAATTTCTGATCGAATGGTTTGCATTGGACCTGATTCGCGATGCTGATGGCGATGTGCTGGGGGTGATCGCCCTGGAAATTGAAACCGGTGATATTCATGTCATCCATGCCAAGGCCACGATGTTGGCGACGGGTGGCGGTGGCCGTATTTTCCAGGCCAGTACCAATGCTTATATCAATACTGGTGATGGCCTAGGCATGGCCGCACGCGCGGGCCTGCCACTGCAGGATATGGAGTTCTGGCAGTTTCACCCGACCGGTGTATTGAATGCCGGTGTGCTGATTACTGAAGGCGTGCGTGGTGAAGGCGGTTACCTGGTCAATAGTGAGGGCGAACGCTTTATGGAGCGTTATGCGCCCAGCGCCAAAGACCTGGCCAGCCGCGACGTGGTATCGCGCGCCATGGCGACTGAGATTAAAGAAGGCCGTGGCATAGGCAAACATAAAGATGCGGTGTACCTGAAGCTGGATCATTTGGGTGAGGACATTATCAGCAAGCGTCTGCCCGGCATCCGCGAAATTGCTAAAACTTTTGCCGGGGTTGATCCTACCAATCATCCTATTCCTGTGGTGCCGACTGCGCATTACATGATGGGTGGTATTCCAACCAACCTCGATGGCCAGGTGGTCGTGCATGATGGTCAGACCGAGCGCGTGGTGAATGGTTTGTATGCGGTGGGGGAGTGCGCCTGTGTTTCTGTGCACGGGGCCAATCGTTTGGGCTCGAACTCTTTGCTCGACCTTGTGGTATTCGGTAAAGCCGCGGGTGACAAAATGGCAATCGATATTGCAAGCAGCAAAGCGCATAAACCATTACCAGCGCATGTTGCTGATGCCACGCTGGCACGTATAAACCGGCTGGAAAGTGATGGTCACGGTGAGAGAGTGGCCGAGGCTGGTCTGGCCATGCGCCAAACCATGCAAAAGCACTGCGGTGTGTTCCGCTTCCCCAAGTTACTGGAAGAGGGCGTCAGTGCGATTCAGCAAGTTGCCCAACAAGCACAGCACTTAAGAATTACCGACAAAAGCAAAGTCTTTAATACCGCGCGCGTCGAAGCGTTGGAATTGGATAACCTGATGCAAGTGGCACTGGCCACCATGCAAGCCGCGCATGCCCGCCAGGAGAGCCGTGGTGCCCATGCACGCGAAGACTATCCTGACCGTGACGATGCCAACTGGCTCAGCCATTCGCTGTATTTTGCTAACGAGCAAAAACTGGCTTACAAGCCAGTGCGCCTGCAACCACTGACCGTAGAAACATTTGAGTTAAAGAAAAGGGTGTATTGATATGCGTTTTTCCATCTACCGCTTTAACCCTGATGTCGACAAAAAACCCTATATGCAGGACTACGACGTCACGCTGGAAGACAGCGACCAGATGTTGCTGGATGCCTTGATGCGGATTAAAGAACTGGATGAATCACTGAGCATGCGCAAATCCTGTCGTGAAGGCGTGTGCGGCAGTGATGCCATGAACATCAATGGCAAAAATGGCCTGGCCTGTATCACCAAACTCAGTGAGTTACAGGAGCCTGTAGTATTGCGCCCCATGCCTGGTTTGCCGGTGATTCGCGACCTGGTCGTCGATATGACGCAGTTCTTTGATAACTACCACTCGGTGATGCCCTATTTGCAAAACCATGATACGCCGCCAGACACCGAACGCCTGCAAAGCCCTGAAGACCGTGCCAAGCTGGATGGTTTGTATGAGTGTATTTTGTGCGGCGCTTGTACGACTTCCTGCCCGAGCTTTTGGTGGAATCCGGACAAGTTTGTCGGCCCGGCTGGCCTGATGCAGGCCTATCGCTTTATTGCCGATAGCCGCGACCAGGAACAGGATGCACGACTGGAAAACCTGGAAGATCCATATCGTTTGTATCGCTGCCACAACATTATGAACTGTACTGATGTGTGCCCGAAAAAACTCAATCCGAATGCGGCGATTGCGGCGATTAAAGATCTCAAGATTGAAAAGGCCAAGGCGCATAGCGAAGCCAAGCCGGGTAAGAAGATCTTTGGTATCAAGGTGTTATAGGAGCGACGTATGTTGAATGCTGAGATTTTACGGGAAGCAGAGCAGCGGCGCCTGGCTTGGCGTTGCCGCCGTGGCATGTTAGAGCTGGATATTGTGTTGCAACGTTTTGTCAGCGAACACTTTAGCGGACTGACCCTGGCGGAAATGGAGCAATTGGATGCTTTGCTCGAGCTGCCAGACAACGTGTTCTGGGATTTGATCCAGGGTGTGAATCCGCAACCCGCGGCAACACAGTCCGCTGCCATTCTTGAAAAATTAAGAGCAAGCCGGCCCACGGCAGAACAGGAAACCGCATGAGTCAGCACATGGGAGAAGAGCCAATTGCACTGGATGCTAGCGCATTGGGAGATTACTGGCCAGGGATACAGTTGTATTACCCACCGGTGAAATATGCGCCCAGCCTGGGCATTTATGAAGACATGGAGCAGGCGGCCAACCGCATGGTCAAGCATGCGCATTTCACCAATGCCCATACGCTGATTTTTGACCTGGAAGATGGCTGTAGGCAGAAGGAAATGAGCCGTACTTTGCTGCGCCAGGAGTTGCCCAAGCTGCGCAAGGTGAATGAACGCGTGACCATTGCCATCCGTGCCAACTCTTTCCGTACCGACGAGTACGAAGAGGATATGAAGCTGGTGCGCGATATGGGCGAGTATATCGATGTTGTCATGCTGGCCAAGGCTGGCGAGTCTTACGGTGCGGCTGAGGTGCGTGATCTGTCCAGCTTTTTGCTCAGTATCAATCCGCATATCACCATACAGCCGATTATCGAGCACCCGAAGTCGCTCAAAATTGCGCCGGAGTTGATGCAATACGATACCGTGAAACACGTGGTGTTTGGTATTCATGACTTCTCCAAAGCGCTGGGCATACATATCACGCCCGAGCACTGGATTGAAGAACTGTTTTACTTTATCAACCAGTTGATTTTTGAAGCCAGGATTGCCGGTAAAGGCGTGATTGGCGGCGTGGAAACCCTGATTGGCAGCAACATCATGCCGGACAAATTCGTCGAGCCACATGATGTACGCCGCTGGCTGGATTTGCATGGCGATAATGAGTCGCGCGTGGTGTACAAGCACGCCTGCCAGGAGGCTGCCATGGGGCTGACCGGCAAGCAGGTGATTCACCCCGGCCATATTCATTTGTGCAAAACCGCATACACACCGTCACCGACTGAAATCAACCAGAAAGTGGCGATTTTGAAAGCGGCGATTGAGGCGGATGCCTTGCTCGGTGGTGCGATCAAATTCGATGGTGAAATGCTGGATCCACCCATGTTTGGTAAAGCCTTGCAGACGCTGTTGCGCGCGCATGCCTTGCGCACCTTAAAAGTGAGCGACATGGAGTTTGCATTGCATGTATTGCAGTTGATGCCGGCGCAAGTAGTACGCCAAAACTGGCCCTACGGCATCTTGTTATAGATCAATGGCTGCGCGGGCGAATCACTGCGTTGCTCGGTACTCGAAATCCTCATGTACTTTAAGTACATTCCGGTTTCTGTGTGCCGTGCGCCTTGTGCTTCATCCCGCTCGCGCATTGATACGCGTATTGAAAGATTTAAAAAAAGCATTTTCAAAAGAAATGCGAAATCAGCATCGCATAAACCATGTATGCACAGAGCGAATGGAAAGGTTTGAACATGACACAGTTATCCCCTTATCCACAATGGCAATGGGAAATCCCTGAATTTTTCAATATCGGGGTGGCGTGTAGTGATCGCCACTTGGGCACGCCAAAAGCCGATGAAATTGCCATGATTGTGGAAGATGACACCTTTGGCACCAGTACTATCACCTTTTTCGAGCTGGCAGCCAGGACGGATCGCTTTGCCCAGGTGTTGCGTGAGCTGGGTGTGCTGCCGGGTGACCGTGTCCTGATTCGTTTACCTAACAGCCTGGATTATCCGACTGCTTTTTTAGGCACGATGAAAATCGGTGCGATTTCGGTGCCGACTTCAACATTGTTGACTGCGGAAGAGGTGGCTTACCTGGCCAAGGATTCAGGTGCCGTGGTGCTTGTTACCGATGCCGCTGCCTGGGCGGGGATGTCTGCCAAGATGCAGCAGAATATCTCGCAAACACCTAATCTGAGACACATTGTACTGACGCAACTGCAAGGCGAGGTTGAAGACTCGACTGTGTTTAACGTATTGTCACTGGAGACTGCATTAGCTACTGTGCAGCAACTTGCACCTGCGTATGCCACACGTGGTGAAGATGCCGCCTACCTGGTCTATACCTCCGGTACGACCGGCTATCCCAAAGGTGTATTACATGCGCACCGCGCTTTGCTGGGTCGCCAAACGGCTGCGCAATACTGGTTTAACTATAGCGACACTGCCCAGGACCGTATCATGCATTCCGGCAAGTTTAACTGGACCTATGTGCTGGGTACTGGCCTGATGGATCCCTTGTACCTGGGTAAAACGGTGATTGTGCATGAAGGTAAAAACGATGCGCAAAAATGGCTGGAGCTGATTGCAAAACATGGGGCGACCATTTTTATCGGTGTGCCAACGATTTACCGTCAACTGCTGCAAAAAACCAAGGCTACCCAAGCAGATATTCCCAGCGTGCGCCATTTTATGAGCGCCGGTGAGCATTTGTCCGACGAAGTGCTGACGCAATGGCGTGAGCGATTTGGCTTGGATATTTATGAAGCCGTGGGCATGAGTGAGTTTTCTTACTATCTGTCGCAAAGCGTTTTCCGGCCCATTCGTGCCGGTTCGGCGGGCTTTCCACAGCCTGGTCATGCTATTGAGTTATTGAACCCTGAAACACTTGAGCACGTGGCAGAGGGCGAGGAGGGGATGATTTGCGTCCCTGATACCGACCCTGGCTTGTTTCTGAATTACTGGAACCTGCCGGAAGAAACCGCCAAATATAAACACGATGGCTATTTTTTTACCGGCGATTATGCCAAATACGATGCAGATGGCTATATCTGGTTCCTGGGCCGCAAGGATGACATTATCAAGAGTTTTGGCTATCGCGTGTCACCGTACGAGATTGAGCGTGTGTATAAGGGCCACCCAGCCGTGGCAGATTGTGCGGCTGTGGGTGAAGAGCTTGAAAAAGATAAATTGCTGGTGGTGATTTATGTCATCCCCAAACCGGATGCCGAGATTGCGCCGGAAGAACTGATGGCGTTTGGCAAACAGCATTTGGCCGCTTACAAGGCGCCTAAAACTGTGTATCTGGCCAAAGAGTTTCCACGCACCAAAAATGGTAAAATCTTGCGTAAAGATGTAAGCCCCGCCATTGCCTATTTAAAAAGCAATGCCCGCTGAAAGATGCCTAGTTAAAGAAAATACAATGGCCCTGATTAAAACCCAAGACTTTATCGAGAGTGTTGCTGATGCCCTGCAATATATCTCCTATTACCACCCGGAAGACTATATCCAGGCGTTGGCCGCTGCCTATGAAAAAGAAGCTTCTCCTGCCGCCAAGGATGCCATTGCCCAAATTCTGACCAATTCGCGTATGTGTGCCGAGGGCAAGCGTCCCTTGTGCCAGGATACGGGTATTGTGGTGGCCTTTATCAAGGTAGGCATGCAGGTGCGTTTTGAAGGCGATATGACGCTGGAAGAGATGGTCAATGAAGGCGTACGACGTGCTTACCTGCATCCAGACAATATGCTGCGAGCCTCTATTGTGAACGACCCGGCAGGGGCACGCAAAAATACGCGCGATAATACGCCAGCCATTACCCATGTTGAGATGGTGGCCGGGGATACCGTCGATATCCAGATTGCGGCTAAAGGTGGCGGCTCTGAGAATAAATCCAAACTAGCAATGCTGAATCCTAATGAAAGCATCGTCGACTGGGTGTTGGAAGTCGTACCAGAGATGGGCGCGGGTTGGTGCCCGCCCGGCATGCTGGGCATAGGTATAGGTGGTAGCGCGGAAAAAGCCATGCTGCTGGCCAAAGAGTCGTTGATGGCGCCGATTGATATCCAGGAACTGCAAGCGCGCGGTGCACAAAACCGCATTGAAGAGTTGCGGCTGGAGCTATATGAAAAGGTCAATCAATTAGGCATTGGGGCGCAAGGCCTGGGCGGCCTGACCACCGTGCTCGATGTGAAAATTCTTGATTATCCCACGCATGCAGCCAGTCTGCCGGTGGCGATTATTCCTAATTGCGCGGCAACGCGCCACGTGCACTTTACGCTGGATGGCTCTGGTGTGGCTGAACTGACACCACCGAATCCTGATGTGTATCCAGACGTACATTGGGCACCGAGTCCGCAAGCCAAGCGCGTGAACCTGGAAACCGTCACGCGTGCAGAAACACAGACCTGGAAAACCGGTGATACCTTGCTGTTGACTGGCAAAATACTGACCGGGCGTGATGCTGCGCACAAACGCATACAAACCATGCTGGCTAAGGGTGAGCCGCTGCCGGTTGATTTTACCAATAAGTTTATTTATTACGTTGGCCCAGTGGACGCCGTGCGTGACGAAGCCGTTGGCCCTGCTGGCCCCACCACGGCGACGCGTATGGATAGTTACACCGATATGATGCTGAACACCGGTTTACTGGGTTCTATCGGTAAAGCCGAGCGGGGTGAAGAAGCCTTAGTCGAGATCGCCAAGCACAAATCGGTCTACCTGATGGCGGTGGGTGGTGCGGCGTATCTGGTGAGCAAAGCGATTAAAAAATCGCGTGTATTGGCTTTTGAGGAATTAGGTATGGAAGCCATCTATGAGTTTGAAGTGGTGGATATGCCGGTGACGGTGGCGGTGAGTGCAGATGGGGAATCTGTGCACCAGACCGGGCCGGCACAATGGAAAAAAAGCATTGCTTTACACGCGGTGTAAATAGCGGGCCTGCAATGTGAGCAACATCACTGAGACCGGGCACGAATTGGGGAAATATACGTCATACTACTAAGCGTCATTATGGAGTGAGTATGATAAAAATAAACACTGGGGTAATTTGGTTCACAGCCGGGTTGGCAGTAGGTATTAGTTTGCCTGCGCATGCCGAATCCGCCCTGGAGTATTTTACCGATAGCACTGGCCGTTATAGCGGGCCAACGCTGGAAGACCAGGTGGCATTGATGGATAGCGATCACAACGGTTTTGCCGATGTGTTTGAAGTGCGTGCCTACCTGGAAAAACAGCACGGCAAGGGCTATCAGAAAGAATTACTGGATAAATGGGAATCGTCTGCTTACGGAAAAAGTTGCAGTACGCCATTTGCCAAAGAGTTATATGGAGACAGTAACCGCTGACAAGATAACGGTGACATGGAGCAGTGTTGTTTTGTTGCTGTTGGCGGCGGTCATTTTGATCAATTGCCGGAATGTTACAAGCAGTTAACATTCTGGTGAATGGACTGGATTATAATCAAGCGAGAAGAATCCTCGCGGCCTGTGGTTAACACCAGCCCATTCCCCGACTTTAGTTTTTTTGATAGAGCCTACATCATGTTACAAGCATACGAAACCCACGTAAAAGAGCGCGCTGCGCAAAACCTGCCTCCATTGCCCCTGAATGCGGAACAAGTCGCTGCATTGGTTGAACTGTTGAAAGCCCCGCCTGCGGGTCAAGAGGCTTTACTTGTCGATTTGCTACAAAACCGTATTCCGGCGGGGGTTGACCAGGCTGCTTATGTGAAAGCCGCTTTTCTGGCTGATATTGCCAACAGCAAGGCCAGTTCACCTTTGGTCAGCGCTGAAAGAGCGGTTGAATTGCTAGGCACCATGCTTGGTGGTTACAACGTACAGGCATTGGTTGCTTTGCTGGATACGCCGATGGCAGCTCATGCCGTGACAGCGCTGTCGACGACGATTTTGATGTTTGACGCGTTTCATGACGTCGACGCCAAGATGAAGGCGGGTAATGCGCATGCCAAAAAGCTGATTGAGTCCTGGGCAGCTGCCGAATGGTTCACCAGTAAACCTGCGCTGGCAGAAGCCATCAAATTGGTCGTATTCAAGCTGGATGGCGAAACCAACACCGATGACCTGAGCCCTGCACAAGACGCCTGGAGCCGCCCGGATATCCCGTTGCATGCGAAAGCCATGTTGATTAACCGCATGGCCGATGGTTTGACGACGATTGAAAGCCTGAAGCAGAAAGGCTTGCCATTAGCCTATGTCGGTGATGTGGTTGGTACCGGTTCTTCACGTAAATCGGCGATCAACTCTGTGCAATGGTGGATGGGCGACGATATTCCATTTATCCCTAACAAACGTACGGGCGGTGTGGTGATTGGCAACAAAATTGCGCCCATTTTCTTTAATACCGCTGAAGACTCCGGGTCTTTGCCGATTCAATGTGATGTTTCCAAGCTGAACACGGGGGATGTCATCGTGATCAAGCCTTTTGAAGGCAAGGTCTTGTCAGAAGCCGGGGAAGTGCTGGCTACGTTTGAAATGAATCCAGTGACCCTGGCCGATGAAGTGCGTGCCGGTGGTCGTATTCCCCTGATTATTGGTCGCGGCCTGACTGCCAATGCACGTAAGGCATTGGGATTGGGCGACACGGATATCTTTATCAAATCTATCCCGGCGAAAGATACCGGTAAGGGTTACACGCTGGCGCAAAAAATGGTGGGTCGTGCCTGTGGTTTGCCTGAGGGCTTTGGTGTGCGCCCAGGTACTTACTGTGAGCCCAAGGCAACGACAGTCGGCTCACAGGACACCACTGGCGGCATGACGCGTGATGAGTTGAAAGAGCTGGCTTGCCTGGGCTTTAGTGCCGACCTGGTGATGCAGAGTTTCTGCCATACGGCTGCGTACCCAAAACCAGTGGATATTAAATTGCAACATGAGTTGCCTGAGTTTATGTCTAGCCGTGGTGGTGTGAGCCTGCGTGCTGGTGACGGCGTGATCCATTCCTGGCTAAACCGCCTGGTGTTGCCGGATACGGTGGGTACAGGTGGTGACTCGCATACCCGCTTCCCGATTGGTATCAGTTTCCCGGCAGGCTCTGGATTGGTCGCATTTGCTGCGGCGACGGGCGCCATGCCGCTGGATATGCCAGAATCGGTCCTGGTGCGCTTTAAAGGCGAAATGCAGCCTGGTATCACCTTACGTGACCTGGTCAACGCCATTCCTTATGCGGCGATCCAGGAGGGTACGCTGACGGTGGGCAAACAGGGCAAGAAAAACGTGTTTAACGGCCGTGTGCTAGAAATTGAAGGCCTGCCAGACCTGAAAGTCGAACAGGCGTTTGAACTGGCAGATGCCTCAGCCGAGCGTTCTGCCAATGGATGTACCGTGCTGTTGAACAAAGAGCCAGTGATTGAGTTCCTCAATTCCAATATCGTGCTGATGCAGAATATGATCGAGAATGGTTATGCCGATGCACGCACATTGGAGCGTCGTATCGCCAGCATGAAAGCCTGGCTGGAAAAACCGGAACTGTTGCAGCCGGATGCGGATGCCGAGTATGCGCACGTGATTGAAATTGATCTTGCAGATATTAAAGAGCCGCTGGTCGCTTGCCCGAATGACCCGGATGATATCAAGCCATTGACCGCAGTGGTCGGTGACAAAATTGACGAAGTGTTTATCGGTAGCTGCATGACTAATATTGGCCATTATCGCGCGGCAGGTAAAGTGCTGGAAGGCGCGGGTGGTATCCCAACCCGTTTGTGGATTGCACCACCTACTCGTATGGACGAAGCGCAACTACGTGCTGAAGGCGTGTACTCAACCTTTGGCGTGGCAGGCGCACGGACTGAAGTGCCAGGCTGCTCGTTGTGTATGGGTAACCAGGCACGTGTGGCTGACAAGGCGACAGTATTCTCAACCTCTACACGCAACTTTGATAACCGTATGGGTAAGGATGCGCGCGTGTATCTGGGCTCTGCCGAACTGGCCGCCGTGTGCGCCAAACTGGGTCGCATGCCTACTGTGCAAGAATATCTGGACACCCTGGGTAGCAAACTAACCAATACGGCGGAGATTTACAAATACCTCAACTTTAACCAGATGACCCAATATGCAGGCTCTTTGGAGAATGTGAAGAAAGTCATTCCGATTAAAGAAACCGCCTAACAGTTGATGGTTTAGGACACAAGTAAAGGGAGCATTCGCTCCCTTTGTTGTTTTTAAGGCAGGACATATCCTTGCAACTGTAAAACCTGAGAGCCTCCCTCACCGCGACCTTCTGTTTTGATTATGATGTACTGGCTGACGTCAACGATTCGATGTACATGCACGTCAATACCACTGATTCAATTCAACAGATTTTTAATGTCCAAGGAGAAACTCATGAAACCGTTCGAACAAGGGTTGGTTAATTATCAACAACGTTTACTGTCACATGATTACGGTCAGGTATTTTGCCGTTTTGATGCAGAGCAACAGGCGTTATGGAGCTATATACATCAACCACAGCGCATTCCGTGCATCAATCATGAGTTACTCATGAGCTTGCATCAGCACCATGCGGATATCCAGCGCAGTGGTGGCTATGTCCAGACGGACAGCGAGACAGTACTGCCGATCCGTTACTCTGTG
This sequence comes from Methylophilus sp. UBA6697, assembly GCF_002454655.1. NCBI lineage: Bacteria > Pseudomonadati > Pseudomonadota > Betaproteobacteria > Nitrosomonadales > Methylophilaceae > Methylophilus > Methylophilus sp. UBA6697. Next base: position 68,318 of record NZ_DKJH01000015.1, on the reverse strand, counting down.
TTTGCGTCAGCCACACCCGGCTATTTCAATATGGGCGGTGACTTGCAGAAAATGGCTGCGGCTATCCGACTGCAGGACAGGGCGCAATTGCAGGCCTATGCCAAGCTGAGTATTGATGTGGTTGCGCAGCGCGCATTCCGTTTCCAGCTGGACCATGTGACCAAAATCTCGCTGCTACAAGGCGAGGTGCTAGGCGCCGGTATTGAGGCAGCCATGACCAGTGATGTGCTTATCGCTGAAAAACAATCCGTGTTCTGCTTTCCTGAGCTATTTTTCAACATGATTCCTGGCATGGGTGCTTACAGCTTTATTGCACGCAAGGCAGGCATGGCGGTGGCCGATAAAATGATTCTGGGTTGCGAGCGTTACACGGCTGAAGAATGCCTGCAAATGGGCCTGATTGACATCGTGGTTGAAGAGGGCGAGGGTGAGCAGGCCGTGCAAGACTTTATTCACAAAAACAATAAGCGCGCAGAAGGCTTTTTGTCTGCGCAAAAGGCCAAGGCTAGAATCAATCCTTTAACCTACGACGAGCTTAAGGATATTGTCGATGTATGGGTAGAAAATGCCTTACGCCTGACTGAGCGTGATCTCAAGGTGATGGATAGGTTTTATCGCGCGCAGTCACGTTTGTTCCCAAATGAAGCGCTTGCTAGTGAGGTTGCACCGCAACAGCCGCTGGTGTTACCAACAGATCATCATATCGCAGTGAATCAGTAGTGTGTAGCAGAGCAGGTGCCCGGCTATTTATGCGACCGTTTGGATGAGAGCTTGCTGCGATGTTGTTGCAGTTGCGTGCGCGTCTCTTCATAACAATCCGCAACGGCCTGATAAAGGCCGGAAATAGTCTGGGCATCTTCCATGCTCAATCCCAATAAACGGCGGCTGAGTTTACTGAGTGGAATCAAGCCCATGTTGGCAGATTCACCAGCCAGCTCATGCGCCAGTTTATGTACCTGCTCGAAATTTAAATCAAGGCTTGCTGTCCCGAGCGCGCGTAGCAAGACATCGGTCGAGTCAATAAACTCTGTGATGAGTTTGTGTAAGAATGCTTCACCCCCACCCAGTTTTAACAAGTGCGCCATACGGTCATCATCCAGCAATGGTTCAACCGTTGGAATGATGTTGGCAATTTTAGGGATGGGTACAGACGCGGGTTTCCCGGTTCTCATCGGTGAGTGTGGTGACCGTGCGTCTACAAACGTGGGTTCCACCAGAGCGGCCGTTAATGGCACTTCAGGCGACGTGGCTTTAGGTTTTTTGCGTCTGACGGGCGCCACTTGCGCAACCTGTTCAGTCTCGATGGTGCTCGCAATGGCTTCAATCAGGCTTTGAATTTGTCTTGAGACCACTGGCTTAGTCAATACTTGATATACCCCAGCGCGCAAACAGCGGTCTTGTGTGGTTTTAGTCGCATCCGCCGTGAGGATCACGGTTCTGATCGGTTTGCTGCCAGGCAAGGCGTTGTGGATATTAAACACCTCAAGGCCATTCATCTCTGGCATGTTGTAGTCCAGAATCATCAGGTCAAACTGGTGATGTTCCAGCGCATCCAGTGCGGCATCACCATTGTCTACGGCTTTCACCACACAGTGCATTCTTTGCAGTGTTTCATTCAGAATCAAGCGGTTGACCACATTGTCATCAGCAATCAATACACGAATTTTCTTGCGGAATTTGGTGTGGCTGCTCAACGGGACCACATTTGACTGGCCATCCAGATTGATTTCGTTCACAGCTTGTGGTGCGGGTGCCACTGCATGTGTCAGCGGCAAGCTCACCACAAAGGTGGTGCCGACATTTTCCTGGCTGGCGACACTGATTTTACCGCCCATGACTTCGACCAGTTGCTTGGCAATAGAGGTGCCCAGGCCGGTGCCACCATAGCGTCGGGTGATACTGCTGTCCGCCTGGGTGAAACTATCAAAAATCAGCGGCAAAGCATCACTTTTAATGCCTATGCCGGTATCTCGAATACGGAAGCTGAGCTTACTCATGTCGGCATGGCCTTGTACGACGCTGACCACTACGTCGACGCCGCCATGCTGGGTGAATTTAATGGCATTGGCGATCAGGTTGGTTAATACCTGCTCGATGTGGTGCATGCTGCCGACATAGTGACGTTCGACAAGAGGATCCAGGTGGAATCTCAGCCACAATTGTTTGCGTTCGACTTCAATCTGGAACATCAGGTGCAAACGCTGAATCAGGTCAGGCAGGAAGAAGGTGATCTCCTCCAGTTCGACTTTGCCTTTTTCGATTTTGCTAATGTCCAGCACGTCATTGATCAGCTTTTTAAGGCTAGAGGCTGACGTGCCCACCATTTTAAGCAGTTCGGATTGTTTGCTATCCAGCTTGGTTTGCGCGATTAACTCACTGGCACCAATAATGCCGTTAAGTGGGGTACGCATTTCATGGCTGATATTCGACAGGAAATTGGTTTTCGCCTCACTGGCTTGGTCAGCCTCTTTAGTCGCTTTTTCCAGGCTGACCAGCAAACGCAATGCATGCGGTGGAATCAATAACAGGGTCAGTAAAAAGCCGTAGGCTAAATGCTGGTGCTGGTTCCAGTAGGGGTTTAAATACAGGGTAAGACTAAAGCCGATCAGGCTGAAGACGTAACAGCCTTTAAAAAACTTGGTGCCGTAGCGCAGGCCATAGCCGATGATGAGCCAGAGGTAAATACCGATAAATACGCCTGCCATGGCACCTGAAATCATTTGTTCAAGTGAGGTCGCCGTAATGTCCATCACCATCGCTGTCCACTGGCGCTTTTCATTTTTTTGTGGATTCTGCAGGATGTTATACAACATCAAAAAGCCCAGGCACAAATAAATCAGGCAAAGTAATACGGGCTCGAAGCTGCTGTGATTGACGAGGAGATAGAGCGTGATAAAGCTGACGAAAGCAACACGGATAAGAGCCTGCTCAGTTTCATAACTGATAGACTTTATTTCTGTCACTTTCTGCTTTAACTGTCTAACGAAATCTCGCATGCTTAATCATGTTTCAGGGTTATACGCTTACTCGATACTTGCGCAGGGAAAATCTAATCTTTAATTGAAAATCTAACCTATATTGATAGTTAACGGACTTTTCTTAAGATAACTTAAATTTTAGCAGGCTCGATTTGATTATCAAAGAAAGTTTACTTTTCACAACGCAAAATAATAGTGTGGTTGACGGCATCTGTGATAAAAATGCCGATATTCTGGCCTTATTAACGATTTATCTGCATGACGAACCCTATTGATACAGAGCAACCCTCGAGATTGTCGCGCTGGCTGGCGCGTAGCCGCATGATATTACCGATTTCCTTTTTTGTCGGTGGTTTTGTCTGGGATGCCATTACCATCGGCAAAAAAGTGGCGCTGTCCGATATGGCGATCTTTGCCGGCTATTTGTTACTGGCAGCGTTGCTCATGTACCAGTTGGCCGAACCTTCTTCGTCGGTCAGGCGTATGGGAGAGCGCTTGTTACGTTGGCAATGGTTGCAAAACAGGGTTTCTAGCTGGCCAGTGCAAGATTGGCCTTACTGGATATTGCAGTTTTTGTTTGGCAGCCTGCTCAGTGCCTTGTTCATTCTCTATTTTAAGAGCTCCAGCTATGGCCTGGCATGGGTCGTCACGTTGGTATTGGGCGTATTGCTAGTGGCCAATGAGTTTATGGAGGGCGAATACAGGCGCTTAAGTTTGTGCTGGAGCATGTTTGGCCTGTGTACCATTTTGTGGTGCAACTTTGCTTTTCCATTTTTGTTTGGCAGTGTACACGCGGCCTGGTTCTATTTGAGCACGGTGTTGGGTGCTACGGTCACCTATGTCTTATACCAGCGTGCGCCACATCATGCGGGCCGTATCTGGCCGGTGTGGGTGATTGCAGGATTGTTGATGCTCGCCTACCGTGCAGACATGATTCCGCCGGTGCCGCTGGTCAAGCAGGCGGTTGTGGTGGCGTATGACCTGGAAAAGTCACCGGAAGGTTACTGGATGACCGTCGAGAAGTCGCCCTGGTGGCAGTTCTGGCGCGTGGACAGCGACCATTTTTACCTGCAACCCGGGCAAAAATTGGTGTGTTTTTCGGCGGTGTTTGCGCCACAAGGCCTACAGACCAAACTGTTGCATGACTGGCAGAAGAAAGTGAAAGGAGAGTGGGTCAGTGTCTCCATGCCTGGCTTCTCGCTCACTGGCGGCCGCGATAGCGGCTACCGCGGCTATACCTATAAAACAAATCTGACCGCAGGCGAGTGGCGGGTACGTATCCAGACCGCTACCCGGCAAACAATTGCTGTGAGCGCATTTAATGTTTCTGTGAGCACGACTTTAGATCCGCAACATCGTACACGTATCCGCTATTAATGCCTGGTTAACGTTGCTGGCCTTCGCATGATGCATGTGCGGTGGCATCTTGCGCCAGCGTCTCTGCCAGCCAGTCCAGCTGTGGCTCTACAGACTGACGCAAGGTCCACGGCGGGTTAATCACCCACATGCCGCTGCCGTGCATGCCAAAACCATCGGCAGATGGTTGTTGCACATCCAGTGTCACGTGCAAATAATCTGTATTCAGGCTGCGTAGCTTGTCTATCATTTGCTGTGGCTCAGGCCTTTGCAAGCGCGGATACCAGATCAGGTAAGTGCCGGTGGCAAAGCGTTTTAAACTGTCTTTAATGCAATCGACCACCCGCAGGTAATCGTCTTTTACCTCATAAGGTGGGTCTATCAGCACAATGCTGCGCTTGGTCGGGGGTGGCAAACAGGCTTTAATACCTTCAAAACCATCTTTTTGCTGGATGGATACCTGCCTTTTTTGTGCTGAAAACTGTTGCTCCAGCAAGGCGGCATCTGCCGGGTGTAGCTCAAACAAACGCAACTTATCCACCGGGTTTAAAAAGTGGCTGGCGATGCAAGGCGAGCCAGGGTAAAGCGTGGCATTGCCTTGACCCGCCGCTGTGACGGCTTGCAGGTAACCATCAAAAATGTCAGGTGGTTGACCTTGCTGCAAACGTTGAATGCCGTCTACATACTCAGCTGTTTTGTTGGCCACCGAACTATCAAGGCGGTACAGACCAGCACCGGCGTGGGTGTCTATCACCCAGTAAGCTTTATCTTTCTGGTTAAAATAATCCAGCACCAGGCTGTAAATCCAGTGTTTCAAAACGTCGGCGTGATTGCCAGCGTGAAAGGCGTGACGGTAACTTAGCATGCATATATTCTCAATAAGCCGTCATTATAAGCTACAAAATTTGCGAGCTCTTGTGAAAACCAGGCAATTTGCATTAGCATGCAAATATGAAACCTAGTCATACACACTCTGAACACACGCATGCGCACAACCACTCACATGGGGGCTCCCATGAGGGTTGCGCGCACGATCACGCAACTGACCACACAACGCATGACCAGCATGGCGACCATGGGCATGATGACCATGCACATGGCAATCCTTTCTGGATCCCTTTTCTGGCGATTGCATTCTTCACAGTCGTAGAATTCGCGGGAGGCATCTGGACGCAGTCATTGGCTTTGCTCAGTGACGCCTGGCATATGTTGTTTGACGTGCTGGCACTCGGCCTGGCCATGTGGGCCGCGCACAGAGCACGCACCGGTCACCCGGCGTCGCAGCAAACCGAGCTTCGCGTCTCCATGGTCAATGCTGTCTCCATGTTGCTGGTAACGGCAGGCATTGTCATAGAAGCCATTGAGCGTCTCAAACATCCGGTCTCTGTGGCGGGGGGCTACGTCAGTGTGATTGCGCTGATGGGCCTGCTGGTGAATCTGTTCGTCGCCAAGCATATGCATCACCAGCACGAGCATCACGGCGGCGATGCCAGCTTGAACCACCGTGCCGCATTTTTGCATGTATTGGGTGATTTGCTCGGGTCGGTGACAGCCGTCGCCGCCGGTGTCGTGATCTACTTTACTGGCTGGATGACCATAGACCCGATTCTGTCTATCCTGATTTCGTTGTTGTTATTGGTGGTGACCCTTAATCTCATCCGCGATATCTATCGCGGTAAGACAGGCCATCATCACTAGTTTTCTTTAATTGTCCGATACATTAAAAGGAGCGCCCATATGCCTTACGTCAACGTCAAACTTGCCGGCTCTGTGACCAAAGAGCAGAAGAAACTGATTGCAAAAGAAATCACTGAAACTCTGCAAAAACACGCCCAGAAACCGGCGAATTACACCTACATTGTATTTGAAGAGGTCGAATACGAAGACTGGGCTATTGGTGGCGAGCTTTTAGGCTAGCTCAATATTGATAAGCGAGCTTTTCAAATAAGTTGATAAATGATGCACACCATTGAAGACTTGAGGCAGGCAAATGCAGCGCTTGATGAGGTGGCCGAGCGATGGTCGGCTGCCTATTCTGAAAATTGCACTAATCCTTTGGATGCGGAAGCTAAGGCGGCGGCAGAGAAAGTTCGCCACATTGAAGAAGACCTTAGACGTCGCGGGCTTTTACCCTTCACAGAGCAGGAGCTGCTGGAAGAGAGTTTAGATCAGAGATATCCTGGTGCCCAGAGCAGGGAAGTTGTCTTATACAACGGCAAAAGATATCGAAGAAGATTTTATCCACTAGAGTTAAGCAAGTCTGGAAAGAGCGTTAAGCAATGGAGAAAAGAGTGGGAACCACTCGATGATTAATTAATAGTTGTTTAAGGGCTGATAGTTTCTTTCACGCTTGATCATGTGCAGGGAGTCACTTGAGCAAACATCTGGTGCTAAAATGCCGTCATGTTTGACCCCAAACCCATCCTCAAAAACCTGCCTAACTTACCTGGTGTTTATCGCATGCTCAATGCGGAAAATACCGTGATTTATGTTGGCAAGGCCAAAGACCTGAAAAAACGGGTTTCCAGCTACTTTAATAAAAACCTGGCCAGTCCGCGTACCAAGATGATGGTGTCGCAGATTGCCAATATCGAAACCACGGTGACGCGTTCCGAAGCGGAAGCGCTGTTGCTGGAGAACAACCTGATTAAAGGACTCATGCCGCGTTACAACGTGTTGTTTCGCGACGACAAGTCTTACCCTTATATTGCGTTGACTGGCGATGCTTATCCCCGACTGGCGTTTCACCGAGGCACACAGCGCAAGGGCGCACAGTATTTCGGGCCTTTCCCCAGCTCGCCAGCCGTGCGCGAGAGCATACAGCTGCTACAAAAAGTATTTAAATTGCGTACCTGCGAAAACACCGTGTTTGCCAACCGTTCGCGGCCTTGTTTGCAATACCAGATTGCCCGTTGTACGGCGCCTTGCGTGAAGTTGATTTCCCAAGAGGATTACGCCGGAGATGTACGCCATGCCGCGATGTTTTTGTTGGGTAAGACCAGTGAGGTCATTGATTCACTGGCAGATGGCATGAATGTGGCCGCTGAGGCGATGGAGTATGAGCAGGCGGCCATTTTGCGTGACCGTATCCAGGCACTGCGCCAGGTGCAGGCCAAACAGTTTGTCAGTGATTTTAGCGTCAGTGATGCCGATGTGATTGCCTGCGCAGAAGTGCAGGGCCAGCATTGCATTAACCTGGTCATGATCCGTGGTGGCCGTCATTTGGGTGACAAGAGCTTTTTCCCGAAGAACAGCCAGGATGCCGAGTTGGCTGAAACCGTAGAAGCGTTTATCACCCAGTATTACCTGTCGCAAAATACGCCGCCATTGCTGGTGTGCGGTGCTGAGATTGATAAAACCGAATTTGAAGACATGCTGAGCGAGCAGTCCGGGCGCAAGATCCGTGTGCTGACCAATGCCATCGGCGATAAAAAAGTATGGCTCAAAATGGCACAAACCAATGCTGAGTTAGCTTTGCAGCAACGCCAGGCTACCTCAGCCAGCCAGCAGGCACGTTTGCTGTCATTACGCGAAGCGCTCAACCTGGCAGAAAACACCGAGCGCATTGAGTGTTTTGATATCAGCCATACCATGGGTGAAGCCACGGTGGGCAGCTGCGTGGTGTTTGACCGTGGCGACATGCAGAATAGCGAATACCGCCGTTATAACGTCACTGGCATCACGCCAGGCGATGATTATGCTGCCATGCGCGATGTATTGACGCGCCGCTATAAAAAAGTGGCGGCAGGCGAGGGCAAGCGGCCAGACCTGATTTTTATTGATGGTGGTAAAGGCCAGCTCGGTGTCGCCATTGAGGTGATGCAGGAGGTGGGTCTGGACGATATTTTGCTGGTCGGCATTGCCAAGGGGGAAGAGCGTAAACCAGGTCTTGAGACCATGATTTTCTCTGATACTGGTGAAATGCTGAATTTGCCTACCGATAATCAGGGCTTGCATTTATTACAGCAAATCCGCGATGAAGCACACCGCTTTGCCATTACCGGCCATCGCGCCAAGCGCGCCAAGGCCAGAATCACCTCTAGCCTGGAAGAGATTGAAGGCGTAGGCGCCAAACGCCGCAAAGCCTTGCTGACGCGATTTGGTGGCCTGGATGGGATAAAAAGTGCTAGCATAGACGAGATTGCCCAAGTCGAAGGCATTAGCCTGGTATTGGCGCAAACCATTTACGAACGCTTGCATTAATGGCGTGTAAATAGACCTTTGTATGCATCCATAGACGAATAAAAATGTGGAATATTCCAAATATACTTACCTTATTGCGCATCGGCATGATTCCGGTCTTTGTCGGTATCTTTTACCTGCCTGCCAACGCTGTCACCGCTGATGGTCTGCCAGCACACTGGGTCAATTTAACGGCAGCCAGTGTGTTTATCCTCGCCGCATTCACCGATTGGCTGGATGGTTACTGGGCGCGCAAATATCACCAGATGTCTAAATTTGGCGCGTTTTTAGACCCTGTGGCTGACAAACTCATGGTGGCTGCGGCCTTGATCGTGCTGGTTGAACTAAATCGCGCCGGGGCTGTGGTGGCGCTGATTATCATCGGACGCGAAATTGCGATCAGCGCCTTGCGTGAATGGATGGCCAGCATAGGCAAAAGTGCTAACGTGGCCGTGGCCATGGTGGGTAAGGTCAAAACTGCCGCACAAATGGCCGCCATTACCTTATTGCTGTGGTACGACCCGCTGTTTGGGCTAGACATTCAATGGTTGGGTGAGTGGCTGATTGTGTTGGCCGCGTTACTGACCCTGATTTCCATGGGTTACTACCTGCGCGCAGCCTGGCCGGCAATACGCGAAACCATCTAAAAAAGCAATCATAAAAAAGAAACATTATTTTCAAAATCGTCCTTGACACCGGTCTCAAAATCATTAAAATGCCAGCTTCTTTACGACACATGGCGTAAGGAAATACGCGGGAATAGCTCAGTTGGTAGAGCGCAACCTTGCCAAGGTTGAGGTCGCGAGTTCGAGACTCGTTTCCCGCTCCAAATTTCTCTCAAGCACTCATTCTGGATGCTACGCAAAGTAGAACAGAGTGTTAAAATATAAAGCTTGTTGACCTGCCGCCCGGATGGTGAAACTGGTAGACACAAGGGACTTAAAATCCCTCGGCTTAACGGCTGTGCCGGTTCGATTCCGGCTCCGGGCACCACTTATTAGTACAAAGCAGTCCAAGGAAGTCCAATTTAGCCCGTAAATCAATGACTTACGGGCTTTTTTACGTCCATAGCAGTCCAAAGTCGTCGTTTGACATCAGAGAAGACAATTTCACTTGGAATCTACCCCGAAGTTACCCTAGCCCAGACGAGGGGTAAGCGCGATGATGCGCGAGCGCTAGTGGCCGGTAATGCTGATCCTAGTCATCACAGAAAAGACGCAAAGGCAAAAGCCAGGCTAGAAGCCCTGAACACATTCGAAGCTGTGGCTAGTGAATGGCACGCCCTACACACTAAAAGCAAATCAGAGCGAAATCCAGTGCTAATAACAAATAATAAAGGCCGGTTATCCCGGCCTCTGTTTTATCAAGCTTGATTAGGCTTGTTTACTACGGCGTACTGCAACACCCAGCAAACCTAAACCTGCTAGAAGCATTGTGAGGTTTTCTGGTTCGGGAACGGTTGTCGTTGGATTTTGAGTTATGGCCCAAACATACTGCCATGGATCCAGTTTCGTGGTAAATCCTTGATACCCATCGCTAGTAGAGAAAAACCAAGCACCGCTCTGACCAGGAGCATATTCTGTTGCAGTAAAATATAAATGTGAGGTGTTTTCAAATTGTGAGGTAGCTGGAATGCCGAAATCTGGCTGGTAGTTGCCGTTCGAGTCGACACTACCTTTGCCCCCCAATTCGGTATAGTATAGTTCCGGCAATTCATTACCCAATAAATTTCCGTTTGTGACCACATTCCAGCCACAGTCTGTGCCACCCACAGCATAATTGCATCCATCTGCCCCGCGATCGATAACTGTAGGCAGTTGCCATTGATTGCTGCCTCCATAATTAATGCTATTTAAATAGTTTATAAATGCCATAGCACCATACCAATTTACTTGGCCGGAACTACCAAAGTCGGTTTCAGTAACTGTATAGACGCCAGTGTAATTATCCCAATAGTTTGGTGTATTCGTTATAAGTGGGCTTGCGGTAATGATTGCATTGATCACATTGTGAAAGCCATCACTAGCAATCATGCTACCAAGCAGATTGCCATCTTTAGTCCAGGTGACATTACTTACTGAGCTATAAACTAAATCGACACCATTGGCATTGTATGAAGTCAGAGCTGCTTGAGTATTCAAGCTTGCTAATGAGATTGATGCTGCGAGAATTGCTTTTTTTATTGTTGAAGCCATACAACTACCTCTCCTAAATTATTTTTGATTTTTGTTAAATAGCGTAATAACGCCCCCGGGATTATGCCTAATTTAAGTGAAAGCTAGAAGTAAATTGCGATAGTCCGAATGGGCTAATAGAAGGTGTGAAAAATGATGGCCTCAGGCAGTGACTTTTACTAAAGTGGGGTAACAAATATTTTTCACTTTCTAACTACCCCTACTTACAGTTCAACGCCTATCATCAGAGATTTCTGACAGGATGGTGCGGTGTCGTCTGATGCATGCTGCAGTCACATTCCTATACCCTGATCATTATCATGCCAGTGGGCAGTATTCACAAAGCAGGGCACCGAAATGACGATCAAACAACTTTGGATATTAAGTAAAGCCGCCTTTACCGCATGGCGCGATGACCGTGCGCAAAGCATGGGCGCTGCTTTAGCGTACTACACCATGTTTTCCATTGCGCCGGTATTGCTGATTGTGATTTCTCTTGCCGGCATTATTTTTGGACAAGAAGCGGCACGTGGTGAAATTTATGCGCAATTGACCCATCTGGTAGGTGAGCAGGGCGCACTGGTGGTGCAAAATCTGCTGGAAAGCACCAACCAGCCAACCGAGGGGATGACGGCGACCACGATTGGTATTGTGTTGTTATTGGTAGGGGCAACCACTGTTTTTGGCGAATTGCAGACTGCGCTGGATAGTATCTGGAGAGCGCCGGCGAGGATAAGCAGCGGTGTGTGGAGTTTGATGCGTGCCAGATTGTTGTCATTTGGCATGATTCTGGGGATTGGCTTTTTGCTGATGGTCTCGCTTGTTTTTAGCGCAGGCTTATCTGCGATCAATAAATGGTGGTCGCCTGTCTTTGCGGGATGGCTGGCGGTTGCCAGTGTGGTGAATGTTGTGTTTGGTTTTTTATTGACGACAGGCATGTTTGCGTTGATCTACAAAATCATGCCGCGTGTCAGTATTCGCTGGAGCGAGGTTTGGATTGGCGCTGCGATGACAGCCGCTTTATTTACGGTAGGTAAATGGCTGATCGGTATTTATATTGGCAGAAGTGCGTTTGCCAGTGGCTATGGGCCTGCAGGCTCTTTGCTGGCGCTGTTAATCTGGATTTATTACTCCGCGCAGATATTTCTGATGGGCGCTGAATTTACCTGGGCATATTCCCATCTGTTTGGCTCACGCAAGCAGCAAGATACGCCACGGGATTTGGCGAAGGCATTCTCAAATAATCAAACGGCACATGAATTTGGCGCCAGATGAGCGTTTACCAAACCCAGAAACCACGATTCCACGCCTGAGCTTCATCACTGCCTTCTGCATACGGGTTTTCAGTGTGCTTCAAGCCAGCGGTTGATGCATGCAAACCTTCGTCGTAGCATTTCTGCATCAGAGCATGATCCGTTTTTACGTCTGACTTGCTACCACTAAAAAAGTATAAATATCCACTCAGTAATCCCATGATATCCACCCAATCAATCATCATTTTTTTAATAATTGATTGATTATTATCTATATTGTTTTAGTTTGCCAATAGTCCGATCAAGCTATTAATACAATCCTGCAAAGACTTTTCATATCCTTGCATTTGCCAATTGCTTTGGCAAAAAATCATGCCTTCTGCGTTATTTCACTGATATTAAACACTATATAAAATTGTATAATGTCCCTGTCATGTTCGGCGCGCAGTATTTATCAATGCAGTTTGATGTCTATCAATGCTTGCAAATCAATACTGCCTAAGCTGTGTTGAGATACTTTTTTGCCGGACAAGCATTCCCATTGAAGTCAGGACGTTGTGTGATTTACGTAGAGTTAAAAACGGTTATTCTTAAAAAACAATTAGAGTGGGGCAGGACCATTACGATTACCGAAATTGCCGATGCCAGCGGGATCAGTCGCATGACCTTGCATCGCATGTTAAAAGATCAATCCTACAATGCCAGCACCGATCACTTGAATAAGCTGTGTGCTTATTTACAGTGTGATTTATATAGCCTGGTGCGCTGGGTCCCCGATATTGTCGTGCCGCAAGAGCACGTCGCCTAGAAAAAAACCTCCGATATTCCCGGAGGTTTTTTATTGGGGCAAAGTTTACGGCGCATTTCCCTGATTCTTGAATAAATATTTTGGCGTGACCATTGTGGCTAAAAGCATTGATTGAGCGGCAATCCTAATGCCTATGCGGGCTGGCTGGCAATGCGCGTGAGGTGTGTATTAAGCGAACAGCGAAGATAGCTGGTTTTTGTTGCTTTTTTTAAGCAATGCAAATGCCTGAGAGTTTTGAATAATAAGAGAAAATTTTTGGAATTCTCTTGTTATGAAACTCTCGTCAGGCCATATGCAGTCCAACGCCGTGAGCGCACAGGATTGCAGCGATTGGATGCAAGCACTGACCCAGGCCTGGAAACAGGGTGCTTGGGAGCAGTGTTTGACCCTGGCGCAGAAAATCACCCGTGAGTTTCCTGAAGAGGGCCTGGCCTGGAAGTTATTAGGCAGCCTTTATCAACAACAAGATACGCTGGCGCTGGCTGCCGATGCTTTCTTGCAAGCGAGCAAGCGCTTAAAGAAAGATGCTGAGGTGTTGTATAACTTGGCCAACGTTTATGCGCAATTGCAAGACACCACGCAGGCGATCAAATATTACCGCCAAACGCTCAAACTCAACCCGGTTTTTAGCCAGGCTTATGCCAATTGGGCCAGTGTACTCAAGCAAGCAGGGCAAGTAAAAGAGGCGGAAAAGCTACTGCGCCGGGGATTGAATATTCACCAACAGGATGGCCGCGTCAATTTTGAACTGGCGACCTTGTTACATGAGGCAGATAAACCGCTGGAGGCGATTCAATACTATCGCGAAGCCGTGTCTATTGAGCCTGATAATGCCGTGATTTTTTTCAATATGGCGTTGGCACTGGATCAACTGGGCAATACGACTGAAGCGATTGCTGCCTATCAGCAAACGATTGCGATTCAAAAAGACTATGTTGAGGCCTATAGTTACCTGGGTGCTTTATACCTGAAACATGGTGACGTGGAAGAAGCTGAGCAGTGGTTGCTGGCGGGCATGGCATTGAATCCAACCGAGTTATCACTGCTTAAAAATCTGGCCAAACTTTACCGGGTGACGCACCGCACCAGAGAATACCAAGCCTATATTGATCAAATCATGCAGGCGCAAGAGGTGAGTGCGGAGACGCTGAATAACCTGGCCACCGAGATGCTGAATCAGCAGTTATACGGTGAGGCTGAGAATTATTGCCTGAAGGCGCTGGCGCTGGATCCGGACAATCCTTATGTGCTGGGCAATCTTGGTTTGATTGAGAATGCCAGAAACGCTTATGACAAAGCGTGTGTGTATTGTGAACAGGCATTAGCGCAGTTGCCTGAGTCAGAAAGTATCTTGAGCAATTACAGTATCAGTTTGCGCATGCTGGGCCGCTATACCGAAGCAATTGCCTGCCTGGAAAAAGCACTGCGCATCAAGCCTGAATTCATGCCTGGGTATATCAATCTGGCCAATGTCTATTTGGACATGGGGCAGATTGAAATGTCGATTGCGACCTTGAAGCAAGCATTGCAGATTGAGCCTACCCATATGATGGCGCTTAGAAACCTGCTGTTTGCTAATAGCTACAGCAATAGCTTGCCGCCTGCCGAAAGCCTGGATTACGCGCATAGACTGGGCGCCGCCATGATGCACGAAGTGACGCCGTACGACAGCTGGAATGTCCATGCGCAAGAGCAACGTATCCGCATCGGCCTGGTATCGGCTGATTTGCGTAAACACCCGGTCGGCTATTTCCTGCACCAGTGGTTGCAGGCATTTGATGCCAGCCGCCTGGAGGTTTATGGCTACTCGACCGATGGTCGCGAAGATGCGTTTTCGCACGAGTTGAAAGACTTATGCAACCAATGGCGCTCACTGGCCGGGTTGACGGATGCGCAAGCCGCCAAACAGATTCGTGAAGATGGTATTCATATCCTGCTGGATTTATCCGGCCTGTCTGGCGGTACACGCTTGCCGATTTTTGCCCATAAACCTGCCCCGGTACAAGCCACCTGGCTCGGCTATTGGGGCACCACCGGTTTGCCGCTGATGGATTATGTCATCGCTGATCCGGTGAGTATTGATGCGCAGGTGGCGACCCAGTTCACCGAGCAGGTCGTGCATCTGCCACATACGCGTATGTGCTTCACGGCGCCGCCTTGTGATGTCGCTGTCAATGATTTGCCAGCATTCACCACCGGTGCAGTGACCTTCGGCTGCTTTCAAAACTACAGCAAGGTAAGTAACGACGTATTATCTTGCTGGGGCGAGGTGTTGCAGGCCTTACCGACGGCCACATTGTTCTGGCAGAGCAAAGCATTTAATGATGCCCTGGTGCGTGAAGAGGCATTGGCCAGATTACAGCAATATGGCATCTCTGCTGCGCGTTGTAGCTTGCATGGCATGGTGCCCAGAGATGAATACCTGCGTAACCATCACCAGATTGATGTGATCCTGGATACCTTCCCGTTTACTGGCGGCACCACGACGTGTGAAGCCTTATGGATGGGCGTACCGACGCTGACCTTGCTGGGCGACACATTGATTGCCCGCCAGGGTGCCAGCTTTATGCATTGCGTGGGGTTGGCTGACTGGGTGGCCACCAGCCGTGAAGAGTATGTGAGCAAAGCCATTGCATTGACCAGTGATCTTGGCGCCTTGGCAACATTGCGCGCCCAACTGCGCCAGCAAGTGTTGGCTTCGCCATTAATGCATGCTGAGCAGTTCGCCCAGGATTTTGAACAGTTGCTGTTTAGCTTATGGCAACAAACCCTGGCCACATTGGCGCCACAGCAATTGTTGGCTGAGTCACCGGTACAAGATGCTTTTTCCGGCGAGCAGCCGGTTTGGGTGGTCAGCGCCACTCGCATGACTGAAGAAGTTTTCTGGCGTGACTCTGCACTTGGCAGATCACTCAAACGCCATATGCAGCAGGATAAACGCCTGGTGCCCGTAGTCGCTTATGAAAATACGCGTGGCCTGTCTGAAGTGTTTAATGAGGCAATTGCCGCTGCGCCAGACCAGGCATTGCTGGTATTGATCCACGATGATGTCTGGCTGGACGAAAACACCTTTGTCCATAGCATACAGCAGGGCTTAAATCATTATGATGTGATTGGTATAGCGGGCAACGCAAGGATTCAAGCTGGCCAGCCTGGCTGGTGCTTTATCGATTTGCAATTCACTTGGGACGATGCCAGATACTTGCGCGGCGCGGTCAGCCATGGCCAACACGCTTTTGGACCCGCCTCCAGCTATGGTGATGTGTCTGGCGAATGCCAGTTGATGGATGGCGTATTCCTGGCGGCGCATAAACAGACCTTGCTGCAAAGCGGTGTGCGTTTTGACCAGCAGTTTGACTTTCATTTTTACGACCTGGATTTTTGCCGTACAGCCACCCGTGCAGGCCTCAAGCTGGGTGTATGGCCAGTGCGCATGACGCACCAGAGTGGTGGTGCGTTTGGTAGTGCACGCTGGCGTGATAAATACCTGAGCTATCGCCAGAAATGGGAGCCGGCCAGCGTACCACAGCAGCCAGCGTCCACGGCCTTGCAGGACGCAATGGCCGAGGTATTTGACCAGGCTTCACAAGCGCAGCAGCAAGGCGATTTAAATACGGCGAAACAGCTATACCAGGAGATTCTGGCCGTAGATAAACGGCATGCACTCGCGACGCATAATCTGGGCTTGATTTACTGGCAGAGCCAACAGCCAGCAGAAGCATTGCACTTGCTGGCGCAGGCTTATGCGCTGGCGCCAACGCAGTGGCAGTTGTTAAGCAGCTACCTGACGGCACTCAAACACAGTGGTGCGACAGCTGAGTTGGAACAGGTATTGGCGCAAGCCGTTAACAGCGGCCAGCATACACAACCCTTGCAAACATTGATGCAAGACTGGCAGTTGCCATCGCTTGCGCCAGCGCAGCCATCAGATCAAGCACAACAGGCATTGCTGGCCTTGTTTGAGCAACAGCAATATGCGCAGATGGAACGTGAGCTAGACACGCTATTACAGCAATATCCTGCCTGGTTAAGTGGCTGGAAAATGTTGTCTGACGTATTGATGATCCAGAAGAAAGATGCCCGCGTAGCGGCCAGCAAAGCGCTGGTGCTGAATAATCAAAGCGCTGAAGAGCATTGCTACTATGGGTTGGTGCTCAAGGCACAAAATGACCTCACGGCAGCCGCAGATGCCTTTGCCCAGGCCATACACCTGAAACCTGACTATGCTGCGGCGTATAACAATCTGGGTATTGTGCTCAAAGACCTGGGCGAAGTGGATGAAGCGATCAAGCAGTTTAAACAGGCGCTGATATTACAGCCGCAATATGCCGATTGCTTCAGCAATCTGCTGTTTTGCATGACGCATGCAGCGCAGGTGGATAACGATGCCTTGTTACAAGCGCATACCGCGTATGCCGCCCTGTATGAAGCACCGTTAAAACCGCATTGGCAGCTTCATGGCAATACGCGCGATGCACAACGTCCGTTACGCGTAGGCTTTGTTTCTGGCGATTTGCGTGCGCATTCAGTGGCACATTTCCTGCTGCCTTTGTTACCTGCGCTGGCCCAAGATAGCTCATTGGCTTTATTTGCTTATGCTAATTATGCGCTGGAAGACGATGTCTCGGCGGAGATGCGCCAGTATTTCAAACAATGGCGCGTGGTTTCCAATATTTCTGACGAAGCGCTGGCAGAGACTATCAGGCAAGATCAGATTGATATCCTGATCGACTTGTCCGGCCACACCTCCGGTAACCGCCTGCTGACCTTTGCCCGGAAACCTGCCCCAGTGCAGGCAAGCTGGCTGGGGTATTTGAATACCACCGGACTGACATCCATAGACTATTACCTGGCTGATAATGCCTTGTTACCTGCCGGGGAGTTTGACCAGCAGTTTACCGAGCAGCTCGTGCAGTTACCGGTGAATGCGCCATTTGTGCCGCATCCGCAAGCACCGGCCATCAATGCTTTGCCTGCGCTCAGCAATGGTTATGTGACTTTTGGCTGCTTTAACCGCCCCAATAAAATTACCCAGGCTACCGTGCAGCAATGGGCTGCTGTCATGCAGGCCACGCCTGCCAGCCGCATGGTATTAGGCGGTATGGCAGAAGCGGGCGCATGCACGCATGTGGAGCAATGGTTTGCCGAAGCAGGTATCTCCGCCGACCGCTTATCGTTTTATGCCCGCACCGATATGCTGAGCTATTTGCAGCAATATCATTTGGTGGATATTTGCCTGGATACTTTCCCGTCTAATGGCGTGACCACCACCGCGCATGCTTTGTGGATGGGTGTGCCTACGCTATGCGTGGCAGGTGATCGCCTGGCCAGCCGCGGTGCCATGGCCTTGATGCAGCATCTTGATCTGGCCGACTGGGTCGCGGCCAACCCACAGCAATATCTACAACAGGCCGCGCATGTGTTGTCTGACCTGTCGGCACTGGCTGATTTACGCGCCAATATGCGCACCCGTTTTACGCAGTCACCGCTGGCACAAGCGGCACCATTGGCGCAGGCTTTGTCACAGGCAATGCGCCAGATGTGGCAACGCTGGTGCCAGGAGCAGGCCGCAAGCAGTTTTGCTATTCCTTCTTTAACGCTGAAAGAATCTTCTGTTGCGCCGGACGCGACTGAACCCTCTGATAAAGGTATCTCTATGAATACAACACTTAACCCACAAACTGCACAGGCTAATGCGCTGCACGATTCGATTGCTGAAGTGTTTCAGCTGGCGCTGCAAATGCAGGAAAAAGGCGACCTGGCACAAGCGATGAGCTTTTATCAGGAAATTTTGCGCATTGATGACAAGCATGCAGCCACGTATTTCCAGTTAGGCCTATTGGCGCAGCAAGCGGGCAAGGCCGAAGAGGTATTACCGCTATTGGAACAGGCCGTGATTCTGGCACCGCAGCAGCCTGCATACTGGCAAGCCTATATTGGCGAACTGTCGCTGACCGCGCCCAAAAATGAAGTGCTGGACGTGATCACTTTTGCCCGCCAGAATGGCCTGGCCGCAGCCGATGCCGATGCACTGCAACGCCAATACAGCCAGCCAGCGGTTGCCGCTGATGTTGTGCGCAAAGGGCCGTATATCTACCGTACTGAAGATAACTTCTACCAGCGCGCGCAGACCGAGGTTTTTGGCTACCAGGATGTGGGTAACGCCGAGCAGCGTTTATATGACATGATCCGCCAGTCACGTGACAAAAGCGTATTCTCCAGCGAACTGGCGGCTAAAGCCACTGACTGGCCGAGCTACTACCACCTGACTTCGCAGCGCGCCAATTTGCTGCGCCCGTTTGCTGACAAAATTGCCAACGGTAAGGTACTGGAGTTGGGCGCTGGTTGTGGCGCGATTACACGTTTTCTCGGTGAGCTGGGCGGCGAAGTGGTGGCATTGGAAGGCAGCCCGAACCGTGCACGAGTGATCGGCCAACGTTGTGCGGATCTGAACAATGTGACGATTTACTCTGACCTGATCCAAGCGTTTGAAACTGACGAGAAGTTTGATGTCGTGACCCTGATCGGCGTGCTTGAATATGCGCAGGTCTATGTGAAAGAAGCCGATCCTTTACGTTTCTTGCTGCAAACCGCCAAGTCTTTCCTCAAAGAAGACGGCATGCTGATTGTGGCGATTGAAAACCAGCTCGGCCTCAAGTATTTCTGCGGCGCGCCTGAAGACCATATGGGGCAGGCGATGTATGGTATTAATGATTCTTACAGCAGCACCAGCCCGATCACATTTGGCCGCGTAGAGCTGGATGCATTGATCCGCAGTGCCGGTTTTGAAACCACAGAGTTGTATGTGCCGCTGCCAGATTACAAAACACCCGTTAGCGTGATTTACCCGGAAGGCTTTAACCAGGCGCATCGTGCGGCAGGCTGGGATGTTGGCGCCCTGGCGGCAGGCTCGGTGGTGCATGACAGGCAATCGCCACGTCACCCGACATTCTCACTGGAAAACGCCTGGCAGGTGATTGCGCGTAATAACCTGGTAGAAGATGTTGCAAACTCATTTATGTTTGTTGCGTATCCGCAGCACCAGGCTGGCAAATTGCATCCGGACGTATTGGCTGCGCATTATGGTTGCCAGCGCCAGGCCGTGTTTAGCAAGGAAACCCAGTTTGTACATGATGCACAAGGCTTGGCAACGCGTACACGTAATACCGGCGAAACAGCACAATTGTTGCAGGCAGATTGGGAGCATGCAGCTTACCATGGCGGCCAGTTGTGGATGGATAAACTAACGCAGTTGATGAACCGTCCTGGTTGGCGCGTGGAAGACCTGGTGGCATGGACTGCCCCCTGGTTGCAAGGCCTGGAAGCCGCAGCGCTGACCGGTGGCAAAACCTTGCCGGAGTTTGCAGGCTATTCTGCCTTGTTGCCTTCTCAGTATTTTGATGCCACACCAACCAACTTTGTGATGGACAAAGCCGGGCAGGGCCATTTCTTTGATCTGGAGTGGGATTTTGCCATTCCATTGCCGGTGGCTTTCGTGGCCTTGCGTGGTCTGTTCCTCACCCTGCATCGTGTGCGTAGTTGCGGCAAACCACACGCCAGCACGCCAACTAATATTGGCAGCTTGACGCTGGCGGTGCTGGAACTGAGTGGCTACCACTACCGCGATGACCAGTTGCAAGCGTTTATCAGCGTGTTTAACCGCCTGCAAAATATGACACAAGGCGTGCCTGAGCATGTGGTGAATGGCTTGACCGCCGAGTTTACCCGGGCAGAGTTGCCGGTACGTCAGCTGTTTACGTAATGCGTCTTATCAATACCAAAGCATGCACAGCGATGTGCATGCTTTTTTGTTGTCCGTAGAAACGACAGGCAATAAAAATCCGGCGACTATACAGTGGCCGGATTTTTAAGTGAATGTGCTGAATTGTTTAAAACACTGAATTACTTAAAACATAGTTTCCATGCAACGGCGGATATGCGGGATAGAGCCGACCGGATTGGGCGTATATTTGCTGAGTTTGGCCAGGGTTAACAGGGCCTTGTCAGCCTTTTGTTGCAGGCAATAGACTTCAGTCAGGTTGCTGAGTGGAATCGCCGGATTCTCTTGCGCCAACAGCACGGCTTTTTCCAGCAATAGCTCTGCATCTTCAAACTGGCCCTGGCTGACTAACAAGGTGCCCAGGTCATTGTAGGGCTCCCAGCAGCAACTTTCTTTTTTAATCAGTTCCAGCATGACTTGGGTCGATAATTTCATATCGCCTTCGGCAGCCAGTTTCTCGGCGTAGTGATAGGTATTGCGGTCAATCTCTACCTGGGATTTGATGGCTGGCGTAGGTAATTCTGTCGCGCCTGACAGTGCCGCGAGAATATTATCTGCAATCAAGGTTGCGCTTTGGCCCAGGTGGGCAAACTGATGTTGTTTGTTCTCGGTGATTTGCTGTTGATAGACGGCTGCGTTTTGCAGTACGTCTTCAACCGTGCGGCGCAAGTCGGCTTTCACGGTTTTAATCACATAGTCATAAGGCACACTGGCTGGGCGCGGCGGGTTAGTATCCGGAATCAACCAGTCGGTGACGGCAATACCAGGCACATCCAGCAGCAAGGCTTCTGTGAGTACACTGGACTCATCTGACACCATGACGTCGGCCAAACCCAGGCAATACATGATGCTGACTTCGCGATCGACCACATACACGTTGTCGGCGCAGTCGCGATGCAGGGCATCCATTTCGTCAATGTTATTCAGCACCCAGCGATATTTGTCTGACCATGGCGCCTGTTTCAGCAGCAGGTTGACCGGCAAATCTTTCAGCGCTTGGACAAACTCATCCTGTTTGCCGTGGTTTTCCCAGGAAGGTGCATAGAGGATGGAATGCTCGTATTTCAGCCCTAGTTGCTCGCGCAGTTTTTGCGCTTCCTGTTTAAAGGTTTCCTGGTTGCGGTAGACCAGGTCGGCTTTGGGCCAACCCAGGTCAAACATGCCCAGTTTTGGCTGCGCCTGTTTGAAATTGGCTTGCGTTTGCCAGCGCTCAACCCAGGCTGGGCCGGGCACCACGCCGATATCAAAGGCTGACCATGGTTCATGATGCCAGAAGTGTGGCCAGATATCATGGCGCTGCGCCAGGTCGTGGAGCAGGATGACGGAAAATCCGGCATTCGGTTTGCAGGCATGCTCGCAATACACACCAACTTCAGCATATTGCTTGGAGTTGGTGCTCCATTGAATGACATAGCCTCTGCTGGCAATTTCATCGGCAACCGGTGCCAATGCCTGGCGCTCGCAGTTGTCGGTATAAAAGAAAGTGAACACGGGCTGGTGTGAGTTGGTAGTCGTCATGATGGTCTATCCATGCAAGCGTTTGGTGAAAATAACACTGAAACGGTATTGGCTTTGTGCGTAATTGGGCACGCAGCTTTCAAATACCTGCTGTGGTTTTTCCGGCAATTGCTGGCTAAACCACTCAGGGGTGTAATAAGTGTGGTGCAAGCCACGGTATTTTTCTTCATATTCGGCAATCGTCAGCGCATCGCGGCGTGCGTGCTCGCAGGCTTCGCGGGTGGCTGCATGCGGAATATCGAGGATTGCTATGCCAACCTTGGCTTTTTGCCACATGGCCTGGAGCACTTCGGCGGCCATGGCTTCATCAAAATAATGAAATACGCTGTTGGCAATCACAAAGTCATATTGGGGGTCAGTGGCCATGGTTTGTGCAGCTTGCGCCTGGAAGTCGCCATCAGGCATGGCTTGTTGTGCGGCTTCAATGAGCCCCGCAGCGTAATCCAGGCCGCCCACAGTCAGGGTATGTTGCTGACGCAAGGCATATAAAAACGCGCCGGCGCCACAACCGACTTCAAATACAGAATCTCCAGACTTTAGTCCTAGTTTGTCACTGATGCGGCGGGTATATTCCTGCCAGTCTGCTGGGTTGATTTTGCCTGCACCACTGTCAAAACCATCGAGGGCAATCAAGGTATCCAGTGTGATGGCATGCTGCGGTTGCAGCGTGCGCTTTTCCCAAATCTGTTGCCAAAGGTTACTCATGTGTTTGCTTCCATTTTTTGACTGACGGCTTTTAATACACGGGCACGCAATTGAGTGCTGCTGATGCCTTCGGTGCGCGGCAGGATATGTAATTTGTCTGCGGCAATCGGATTGCTGTTATCGTGGCCATGCACCAATAGGTCAATCTGGTGCAGGGTTAAAAAGGCCTCGTCTAGCAGCCAGGGGCTAGGCACTACTTCATCCACGTCACGCATGGCGAGTAGCACTTCTGCGCGTGCGGCATAATCGAGTTCAGGTTCATAGCCCTTTTTGGCGCGAATTTCTTCATCTGTAGTCAAGGCTACCACCACATGGCCCAATTGCCTGGCGGCTTTTAACAGGCGCACGTGGCCGTGATGAATCAGCGTGGCGGACATATCGACCATAATGCGCTTTTGTGGCTGCGTCATGGCTGTAGCTCCAGTAAATCAAGAATGGCGCCGCGTGCCGTGCTGCCCAGGTGTGCTTCGCCCAGGTGGCAAACGACACTGCCACGGCTGATGCCGCGTGGTTGATACAGTACAGCACGTGCATGCTGGCTACTGACCTTGGCGTCAACCCAGGTACATAGTACTGGCTGGTAGTTCACTGGATGAGTCGCGTAAGCAGCAATCTTTTTCAGCATCTGTGCCTTGTTGATAAACACCGCTTCACGCAAGTCATCATGCTTGGGCAATACCTCATACAAAGAGGCGATGGCATGGTAAGGGCCCGTCATGCGGCGTTCCAGATGCGTGGTCAGATTGAGATAAAACGAATCGACCGCGTGTCTGGGCGATTGGTGGAAAGCAATAAAAGAGGCACCGGTCAGGCCAAACAAGCCTTTGCAGGAGCTATAGGCAATCACATCGGCCAGGCCATGGTCATTTTCCAGGCCGATAGAAGCGGTGGCATCCAGCATCAGTTGTGCACCGACACGGTCAGCCAGGGCACGCAAGTCTGCAATCGGTAACAATAAACCGGCACTGGTTTCGGTATAGCAGGCGACGACCCAGTCATAGTGGCCGGTCACGCTGGCCAATTGTTGCCAGTCGCAGACGGTGACTAATGACACCTCGCCAGCGTTGCGTTGAGCCATTTGTGCAAAGCTGACCAGGCGTTGTGCGTAATAACCGCTGTCTATCACCAACACCTTGCCGTATAGAAAGTTCAGGCTGGCAATTTCCAGTGCAAGGCTGGCAGAACCTTGTAGCCGTGCAATATGGGCATGGCCAGTCATGGTTTTGAGGGCGCTTAAGACCACATCTTCGACTTGGCTGTAATCCTGGTCACCGCGTCCAAAGCATGGTCGCAGGCCAAGCAGGTTTTCTTCGAGCAGACTGGCCGGGCCAGCGGTAAACAATACCTTGTGTTGGTTTTGCGTGGCGACATGGGCGTGTATGGTGGTGTCAGGCATATTCCACCTCGGTTAAAAACTGCATAAAGTCCTGTTTGTTTTGTGCCGGGGTACGCGTCGGCCGCCCCAGGTCAGCCCGTGCGCCTTTGCGGCACAGTACTTCAATAAAGCTGCTTTTGCCGCTGGCTAAGGTTTGTTGCAACACTGTGTTTAATGATTCTGCGCCAGACACACTGTAGACCTGTGCATAGCCGGCAGCACTGGCAATGTCTGAGAGTGTGAGTTGCGCGGCCACGGTTGGCTGGCCACCCACAGAGTCGTGCGCGCCATTATTCAACACAATATGCAGCAGATTGGATTGCTGGGCACTGATGGTCAGGCTGCCCATATGCATCAGCATGGCACCATCACCGTCAATGCAGATCACTTGCCGGTCTGGCTGTGCCAGTGCAATGCCGCAGGCAATTTGTGAGGCGTGGCCCATGCCACCCACGGTGAGAAAATCGCGGCCATGTCCGGCCTGTTGCGCTTTGCGCAGCTCAAACAGTTCACGTGAGGCCATGCCGGTGGTTGCCACCACGGCAGCGTCTTGTGGCAAGGCTGACACAATCTGCCCAATCATGTGCTCACGGCTTTCCAGCACGGGCAATTTACCTGCCAGGGCAGAGGCGGGGGCTGCTGTTGTTTTTACTGGTTTATACGGCGCAAAGCTTTGTTTGCGTACCACCAGTGCGACGGGGCCCTGACGTGTCATCGCCTGCTGTAACAATGTTTGGATTTGCGCATGGGCGCTGTCTATGTCATCAGCCATCACTTGGTAAGGCAAGCCGAGCACGTCAAGTTGTGACAGAGTAATCTGGCCTTGTTTGACATGCTGCGGTTCATCATGGATCTGTTCGCCATGCGCATTCAGCTCTCCGCGCCAGCCAATGACCAATAACATAGGAATGCCATACACCTGCGGATCTGCCAATGACGCAATCGGGTTCACCACATTGCCCAGGCCGGAATTTTGCATATAGACCAGCGCCGGTTGGTTGCTTGCCAGGTAGTGGCCAATGGCCAAACCAATCGCACCACCTTCATTGGCGGCAATCACATGCTGGCCGGTAGCCAGGGTGTCTGAAAAGCAGGCACACAATTCTTTGAGTAGTGAGTCGGGCACGCCAGCAAAAAACTGTACTTGTTCGCTTTGCAAGGCGTTTAAAAAATCCTCGGCATGTATCATCAGAATACTCCGCTTATCTGGTTACGGTTATTTAGTGCCTGGAATCAGTTCCAGCACATCGTTAATCGACATCAGGCTGGCTTCGATTTCTGCGGTCCTGCCATTTTTGAGGATTTCCATAGCGGCATTCTGCATGGCCGGATAGGCGGCACGCATCATATGGTTGGCATAAATCACCAGGTTAAAGCCGTGTGCGGCCAGTTCTTCCTCAGTCACTTTGTTGTAACTGGTGGGGACGCAGACTAAGGGAATGGTTGGGAATTCGGATTTGAAAATTTTGGCAAACTCAAACACTTCGTCCGGTGCTTTCTGGCGGCTGTGGATCATGATGCCATCGACGCCCGCGCCTACGTAAGCTTGTGCGCGTTTAACTGCATCAGCAATGCCTTTTTCTAGGATCAGGCTTTCAATACGCGCAATCACCATAAAGTCATCACTCACACGTGCGGCGCGGCCTGCCATGATTTTTTCGCAGAAAGGCTCAATCTCGTCCTGCAATTGCGGCACTTCATTGCCAAATAAGGAATTCTTTTTTAAACCAATTTTGTCTTCAATAATGGTGGCGGAAATACCCAGGCGTTCCATGCTGCGCACATTGAGTTCAAAGTGCTCCAGTTTGCCGCCGGTGTCGGCATCCATAATTAAAGGTTTGGTGGTGACATCAAAGATGTCATTAATATTAGACAGGCGGCTGTTGATCTCAACCGCTTCAATATCGGGTTTGCCGCGGGCGGTAGAGTCGGTCAGTGAGCTAGACCAGAAACCGTCGAACTGGCAGGTTTTGCCATTACGTTGCGCCGTCACATGTTCGGCAATGAGGGCGGAGATCGGATTATGCGCCTCAATAAAACGTGAAATCGGTTTCACCGTCAGCAATCTCTTCAAGGTACGGCGGCGGATATCCGGCGTGGTACCCAGGGCCTGGATCTGGCCGAGCATTTCATTCGAAGACACGCCACGTGTATAAGGAATCTCGATCAGGTGGCCGCCATACTCGGCCAATGCGGCACGTGCACGGTCACGGTAGGGCACCAGCGGGCCTTCCAGCCAGTCGTCGCCATGCACCATGATGTCTGGTTTGTATTTGAGCAGGTTGGGCGCATAGTCCCATTCTTCTTGCGGCACCACATTGACCACGCCGCGAATATTCTCGACGATCTGTTTGCGTTGCTCATACGTCAGATAGGGCAGGCGTTTATGGTCTGCAACCGCTGCGTCTGATAACAGGCCGATGGTGACGTCGCCGTACTTTCTGGCCTGCTCAATAATATTGATATGGCCATGGTGCAGAATGTCTACGGTCATACCTACATAAACGGATGCCATGCAAAACTCCTTCGTAGTCTTTTGGATACCTTATATAAGGTATGCGAATTGGATAGCCTGATTATCGTTGGCAATGCCTAAGAATGATTTGCAGATAAACGCGGAAAACCGGCCTTATATCTTGTGTGATACAGCGGTCATGGAAGGGGTGGAAAACAGCTGTGCTTTAAAAGCAGAATTAAGACAGATTCTCTATTTAGCTCGGTTAATGGTCACGGCACATCTTTTTATAAAATAGATTGGTATAAACAATTTTGTGCAGTTCTTGATAGAAGGCTAAAGATTTTGGTGGAGGGGTCGTAAATAGTTTCAAGTGCATGATTGATCGAAAAAAGAAATTTGCAAGAAGTATTAAAGAAATTTCGCAAGCGGTCGATAACACAACTAACAACGCTAGATAGCAAACATTAAGTGGTAAATAGCGATCAACGTTGAAAGTAACATGACGATTTGACACTTAACTGGGTATACGACTCTAAAGGAGATTTAACATGGCTTCAGTAATTAACACCAACTTGGCATCCTTGAATGCACAACGTAACTTAAACGCTTCACAAAGCAGCCTGAATACTTCTATTCAACGCTTGTCTTCTGGTCTGCGTATTAACAGCGCTAAAGATGATGCGGCTGGTATGGCGATTGCAACACGTATGGACTCACAAGTTCGCGGTATGGATGTTGCAACACGTAACGCTAACGATGCGATCTCTTTCCTGCAAACTGCAGAAGGTGGTTTGAGCAGCGCAACTGACTCATTACAACGTATGCGTGAACTGGCTGTACAGGCAGCCAACGGTTCCTACAGCTCTGGTGACCGTGCAAACCTGGATACAGAATTTTCTCAACTGAAGTCAGAATTGACTCGCTTGAGTACAGCGACCAAGTTTAACGGCCAGGCAGCATTCGGTGCAGGTTACAACTTCCAGATTGGTGCAGACAGTGGCGATACCATTAGCGTGTCTTCTGTTTCAGCGGCTTCTCTGTCTGGTTCCCTGTCTTCAGCAGATGCTGCATCAGATGCGATTACTGCGATTGACGCACAATTGACTGCTGTAAACACTAGCCGTGCGACATTGGGTGCTTACCAAAACCGTTTTGCTTCAGTAGTAAGCAACCTGGGCGTAGCGTCTGAGAACATGTCTGCTGCCAAGTCACGTATCACTGATGCTGACTTCGCTTCAGAAACAGCCAAGATGACACGTGCACAGATTCTGCAACAAGCTGGTACTGCGATGCTGGCTCAAGCGAACCAGTTGCCTAACCAAGTGATGACATTGCTGAGAGGTTAATACATCACACGGTAACGCTAAATCCACAGGCCTAGACCCTGTGGATTTGGCCTAGGTAAAAGGAGCAACATCATGAGTGACTCATCTATAAATGGTGTAGGTGGCAGTTTGCAGGGTGTACAGGCAGCCAGTAGTTTGAAACTGGTGAAATATGCTGAATCAGCTGCGGATAAAGTGACGGCCGATGTGAATGACAAAGCTGCGATTAGCGGTGCAGTCAAAAAGTTAAATGAGTATGTAGCACCAGCGTTACAAACGATAGAGTTTTCTATCGATGATGACAGCGACCGCATCATTGTGAAAGTGGTGGATACCGAAACACAAAAGGTATTACGCCAAATCCCCAATGAGGAAGTGTTGGCCATCAGTAAAACGCTGGATAAATTACGCGGGCTGGTGGTACGACAGACAGCCTGATATTGCGTTTTAATTCGGTTGGGAGATTAAGAAATGGCATCGATTGTATCCTCTACTGGCGCATCTGGCCTGCCTATTGACTCATTAGTCACGGCGCAGATGCAGGCGGAACAGCAACCCATTACCGATATTAAAACCAAAATATCGTCTTACAATACCAAGCTCTCCGCGTACAGCACGCTGAAAAGCGGCTTAAGCACTTTTCAAACGGCCGTTGATAAACTGGCTACCGCAGCCAAGTTTAATGCGCAAGCCGTCACCGCCAGTGACAGCACCAGTATCAGCGCAACTGCGAATGGCACAGCCGTTCTCGGTAACTACAATGTGACGGTCAGCCAGCTGGCGACTTCACAAAAACTTGCCACTTCGGCTTACAGCAGTGCCACCGACATCGTCGGCACCGGCAAAATTACGATCTCTTTTGGTACCTATACGGCAGCAGCTGGCGCGACGCCTGCTTCATTTACAGCCAATGGTGATAAGTCCGATATCACCATCGATATCACCAGCAGCAACAATACGCTGGCAGGTATCCGTGATGCGATCAATGCAAAAAATGCGTCTGTCTCGGCTTCTATTGTCAATGATGGGACCGGTAATCGCCTGGTGATTACGTCTAAAGACACCGGCGAGGTGAATAGCCTCAAAATATCGGTGGCAGATGATGATGGTAACAATACGGATACTGGCGGGCTGTCTGCATTAGCCTACGATCCCTTGGCCAGCAGCAATAATATGACGCAAATGACGGCGGCGAAGAATGCCTTGCTGACCGTGGATGGCATGAGCATCAGTAAATCCAGCAATACGGTGTCTGATGTAATCCAGGGGGTGACGCTGACGTTGAAGTCGGTCACTTCGGCCAGCAATACGCTAAGTGTCAGCACCGATACCGATACGATACAAGCCTCGGTACAAAGCTTTGTCGATGCTTATAACGCATTGAATACTAGCATGCGCAACCTGACCAAGTTCGTATCGGCAGGGTCTAGCTCTAATGGGGCCTTACTCGGTGATTCGACGGCACGCAACATCATGGTCAAATTGAAATCCATGTTGTCCGCATCCTCGCCCACTGCCACAACCTATAAAACGTTGACCGACATTGGGGTCACCATGGGCTCTGATGGATCCTTGTCGCTGGATAGCACTAAATTGCAAAAAGCTGTCACCAATAACGTTAGTGATGTGGCAAAGCTGTTTTCACCATCGGCGACCTCTACCGATCCGCAAGTGACTTTTGTCAGTAGCAAGGATGACACGGCCTCGGGTACCTATGCGGTGAATATCACGCAATTAGGCGGTAATGGGGTGAATGCCAACGGCACGATCAATGGTGTGACGGCGATTACGACCGGCTCTATTCTGACTGGCGCCAGCGGTAATGCCAGTTATGGCCTGCAATTGAGCGTCACAGGCACCGCGACAGGTAGTCGTGGCACGGTGACCTTCAGCAAGGGCCTGGCAGGGGAGCTCAGCAGCTTGCTGGACGGCTGGCTGGATAGCGAAGGCGCATTGACCACAAAAACAGATGGTATTTCAAGTTCCATTAAAGATTTGAACAAAAAGGCCGATGATATAAGTGCCAAGCTGCCTGCCATTGAAGCACGTTACCGCGCCCAGTACGCAAAACTGGATGCACTGCTCAGTAGCTTACAGAGCACCAGCAGTAACCTGACTTCACAACTGGCCGCGATTAGCGCTAACAGTTAGTTGAAGCGGTAGATGTCTGTAGCGAGCGGCTGGCAAATTATCGTAAACCATACGCTTTAAAGCAGAATTCAGGAGTCAAAAATGTTCGGGATGAAAAAATTAGGTGTTAATGCTTATGCAAGCGTAGGGTTGGAAACCGGTGTGGTGGATGCCAGCCCATTGAAACTGATCGTCATGCTGTATGACGGTGCAATTTCAGCCTGCATTCATGCCCAGCAAGCGATGGCACAGCACGATATTGCAAAAAAAGGCGAGTACCTGACACAAGCAGTGACTATCGTCGATAGCGGCTTACGTGCCTGCCTGGACAAGCGTGCCGGTGGCAACATTGCACAAAATCTTGACCAGCTTTATCAATACATGACACGTACGCTGATGGAAGCCAGCGTGCGTCAGGATGCGAAAAAAGTACAAGAAATTCAACATTTACTGATGGAATTAAAAAGCGCGTGGGAAACACTGGAAAAGTCAGCCATGGCGCGTCCAGTGCAAGCGGATATGTCTTTGGGCCAGATGGTCGCCCAGAAAACAAATGAATTGCAACAGATGGGGCAAGTTAACCGTTTGGCCACTGCCGGAGCCTAAGATGTCACAAGCACTGATTAATACTTACGAATCTGCCGCAAAACTGATGGAGCAGATGCTGATTGCGGCACGCAAGGATGCCTGGGAAAAAGTCACCGAGCTGGAGCAGTCCTATATGCTCAAACTCGAAGTGGTCAAAAGCCTGGAGCAAACCATGCGTCTGGAGTCTCAGGCACTGACACCAGAACTCAATGCCCGTAAACAGGCCTTGGTGCAGAAGATTTTGGCTGATGATGGTGAAATCAGAAATTTGCTCTATCCGGTGATGCACCGCATCACCGATATGATCTTTGATGCGCAATTACATGCGCGCATCCCCCCGGACGTGATATAGATGTTACCGATTCCGCAAGTTCTCTCACAACGTATTATCGCGAGTGAAACAGAGAGCTTGCGTGCAGTTTCTTCGATCATGCCAGTCGAAGGCACGCAGTCTGAAGCCCCTTTATGGGAGCGCATGCGACCTGGCATGCAGTTTACTGGTCTGATTCTGCAAAAAGAAACAGGGGCCGCCAAAGCCTCAGAACTGGCACAATTCAAGGTTCAAATCCAACTTCCTAACCAAGCACCAACAACGGTACAGATGCAGCTGCCTGCCCACCTGGCACAACAGCAAACGCTGCATATGCAGTTTATGGGTCTGGCGCAGCAAGGCGCAGGCAAAGATATCCTGCCGCAAGTGAAATGGGGTGTGCAGCCAGGCAATAGCCAGGTCAACACCGGCACAGCACACTTGGCTGAGACCGCCTTGCTGACAGATATGTCACAGTCCGATCATGGCGACCATCTGCAGGACATGGTGAAAACAGCGGCTGGCCAAGCCAGCCTGGTTGAACTGAGTAGTCCGGCCAAGCATTTGCAACGCTGGCTCAGTTCGTCTGAATTTCAGCAACAAACCACCGCTTTGCAAGCGCAAACCGTGGTTAGTCATAGCCCGCAAAAACCACAAGTACTGGCACAAGACCTGAAACATGCGCTGGATAGCTCTGGCCTGTTTTATGAGTCGCACCTGAAAGAGGCGACACTGGGAAGCCGGCCCTGGCACCAGTTATTGCAGGAGCCACAAAACAAACCCGGCCTGGTGCCGCCCGAGATGGTCGCGCAGCAGTTACAGGTGCTGGAACAGCAGCGCGTGGTGTGGCATGGCGAGGTGTGGCCAGGGCAAACCATGCAATGGCAAGTGAATGAGCAGGAGAACTCGGCCCATTCGTCAGACGAGCCGGTGTTGAACAGTTTGCAGAGCGACCTGACTTTGCATTTGCCGCGCCTGGGTGAGGTGTCAGTCAAGATCACCATGGTGAATGGACGTTTCAGCGTACGTGTTGAACCGGAAGATGCCAAGGCTTTGAAAGAGATGCAGTCTGGCCGTAGCCAGTTGGCCATGAGTTTGCAGTCTGCGGGTTTAAAACTGGAGTCTTTACAGATTAGCCAGGATGACACAGCACAAGACAGGCGGCAGTATGCAGCAGGATAAACTGTATACGCAGTCTGCAGTCGCCCTGGCTTATGAAGCGGGTGACCTGGCGCCACGCGTGGTTGCCAAAGGCAATGGTTTACTGGCTGAGCGCATTATTGCGCTGGCGAAAGAACATGAGGTGTATGTGCATGAGTCACAGGCTTTGTTGAGCCTGTTGATGCAGGTAGAACTGGATGCCCATATTCCGCCGCAGTTGTATCAGGCGATCGCCGAGATACTGGCATGGTTATATCAATTAGAGCAGGGTGAAACGCGGGAGCCGCCTGCTGTGTAGGCAGTTGATGCAGGATATGCCGCTTTAGACTTGCATGTTCATCATGTCCTGGTAGGCGGTGACCAGTTTATTACGCACCTGCACCGTGGCCTGGAAAGCGATATTGGCTTTCTGGCCAGAAATCATGACATCAGACAGGCTGACATTGTCATTACCCATGGCAAAGTCTTGCCCCAGTTTTTCTGATTGCAGTTGCATATTGTTGACCTGGTCCAGTGAAGCTTTCAATGCATCGCTAAAGCTGACCTGGCTGGTCGGGGCCGCTGCATTGGTTTTCTGCACTGGATTTGCGATGGCCGCGCTACCCAAACCTTCAGGTTTTTGAGCGGCAGCACGCAATTGTGCCAGCATGGACGAGATGCGTTGTGCATCAATACCGCCTGCGTTCATGGTGGGCTCCTTTCATCGTCTGGGCAGATTAAGCCCTTAATTGTCATGGTAGACACTTTAGCATTCTGTGCTACCGGGTGCTTTGTAAAATAGGCAACATTAATCCGTCTTATTTGCCAATTTGAAAATAAACAGTAAGCGCATAATGTGATCCATGTGAGTGTGTCCTTAAAACGCATTCGAGTTCAAAAAGGTGTTTTTGAGTCAGCCAACCCGGATCGGGCGCTAAATTCAGAAAGCCTGCGGTAGTAAACATGGAGGTTCAGATGGCTGCTGACGCTGCCTTACTTACATCAACTGGTGAGTCCAACGGTACACCGAATATGTTTGGTCAACTCGGACAGAAGCTGCTATTGGTCGCAGGCATTGCGGCCGTGGTTGCCGTGATGATTGTGTTCTGGCTGTGGAGTCAGAAGCCGGATTACCGCGTCTTGTTCTCCAACTTTGCCGACAAAGATGGTGGTGCGATTGTCGCTGAGCTCGACAAATTAAGTGTCCCTTATCAGTTTGCTGAAGGCGGCAATGCGATTTTGGTCCCTGCTGACCAGGTGCATCAGGTGCGTTTGAAATTAGCCGCACAAGGCTTGCCAAAAGGCGGCAATATCGGCTTCGAATTACTGGAAAACCAGAAGTTTGGTGTGTCGCAGTTTGTTGAGCAAGTCAACTTCCAGCGTGGCCTGGAAGGCGAGCTCGAACGCAGCATCCAGTCCATTTCTGCTGTGCAGGCCGCCCGTATCCATTTAGCCATTCCAAAACCAAGCGTATTCGTGCGCGAGCAACAATACCCAACGGCTTCGGTGTTATTAAACCTGCATAATGGTCGTCGCCTGGACGGTCAGCAAGTCGCTGCGGTGGTTCATCTGGTCGCCAGTAGCGTGCCTAACTTGTCTGCAGACCATGTGACTGTGGTCGACCAGAACGGTAATTTGTTGTCTGACACGACCAACAAGGTCAAACAAAACGGCCTGGATCCGGAGCAAATGGCCTACGTGGAAAATATGCAGAGCAGCATTGCCCGCCGCGTGGAGTCGATTATTACCCCTATCGTTGGTGCCAAGAATGTGCACGCCGAAACCAGTGCAGAGATTGATTTCTCTATGACTGAACAAGCCAACGAGTCATACAAACCCAATACCAAACCTGATGATATGGCGATTCGCAGTGCGCAAAGCCATGAGTCACAAAATGCCAGCGGCAGTAATGGCGCAGTACCTGGTGCTTTGTCTAACCAGCCACCAGGTGAGTCTACTGCACCGATTAATGCCCCGGGTGCGCAGGCGCCGGGCGCAGAAGGTGCTGCCCCAGCTGCGCCACCAGCACCGCCACAAAATACCCAAAAAGATAACACGACCAACTACGAGCTGGATAAAACAGTCAGCTACATCCAGCAAGCTAAAGGCGGTATCAAGCGCCTGCACGTGGCGGTGGTGGTGAATCATATCCCTGTGGTTGATAGCACTGGTAAAACGACTTATCGTGCCTTGAGCAATGCCGAGAAGCAGCAAGTGAGTGACCTCGCCATGCAAGCCATGGGCTTTAACAAAGAGCGTGGTGATACGATTTCTGTCGTCAACACCCCGTTTATTGCCGAAGCACAGGACAAGCTGGTGGAGCCACCATTGTGGAAAGATCCACTGGTGATTGAGTATGGTAAAGATGCCTTGCGTTTTCTGGCAGGGGTGATTGTGTTGATGATGGTTTACAAAAAACTGCTTAAACCAATGGCCAACAAACTGACCGGTGCTGACAAGAAAGAGCAAGCGCTGGCTGCAGGTGCGGCTGCTCTGACCGGCCCTGACGGACTGCCTATTGCAGGCGCCACCGGTGCAGAAGGGGATGATACCTTGGTGACCTTGAGTGGTGATGCGACAGCATTACCGGGTGGTCTGGACCAGACCCTGCAAGCGGCAAAACAGGTAGCGAAAGATAACCCACGTATGGTGGCTAATGTTGTGTCCAGCTGGACCTCCGCGGAGAAGTAGTGCATGAGTGACCAGGGATTAACCAGAAGTGCAATCTTGATGCTGGCGCTCGGTGAAGACGAGGCGGCTGAAGTGATGAAGCATTTGTCACCGAAAGAAGTGCAGCGCCTAGGGATTGTCATGGCGTCGATGAAGCCAGTGCCACGCGAAGAGGTTGAGCAGGTGCTGGAAAAGTTCATGCTGGACTTTGCCAGCAGCAGCGATTTTGGCCTCGATTCGGACAGCTATATTCGCTCGGTACTGATCAAGGCTTTTGGTGACGACAAAGCCTCCAACTTGCTGAACCGTATTCCGCAATCACAAGATGCGGCTGGCATAGAAAGCCTGAAGTGGATGGATGCCTTTAGTGTGGCGGACTTTATCAAGAACGAGCATCCACAGATTATTGCCACTATTTTGTCTCATCTTGAGGCAGAACAGTCCGCAGAAATTTTAGGGCATTTTACCGAGCGTTTGCGCCAGGACGTGATTTTGCGTATTGCGACGCTGGACAGTATCAAACCGACTGCGTTGAGAGAGTTGAATGAAGGCATGCTGAAAATGCTGGCCGGTAATGACAACATTAAGCGGCAGGCGATCGGTGGCGTCAAAACTGCCGCCGAGATCATGAACTACATTAGTGGCGAACATGAGGCCAAACTGATGGATGGTCTTAAAAGCTACGATGACAATATGGCGCAGCAAATCATGGATCAGATGTTTGTGTTTGACAACATCATGGAGATCGATGACAGAGGCATTCAGGTGCTGCTGCGTGAAGTACAGTCAGACATGCTGATCGTGGCTCTGAAAGGCACCTCAGATGAAATGAAAGAAAAATTCTTCCGCAATATGTCTTCCAGAGCGGCTGACATGATGCGTGAAGACCTGGAAAGCCGTGGGCCAGTCAAGCTGTCAGAGGTTGAAGGCCAGCAGAAACAAATATTGCAAATTATCCGTCGCTTGTCAGATGAAGGCCAGATCATGCTGGCTGGCAAAGGCGACAGTGAGCAATATCTATAAACGCATGATATAAGGAAAGTGTCTCATGGTAGCTTCTGCAATTCCAAAAGAACAAATGAGCGCCTATCAACGCTGGGAGATGGCCAGCTTTGATGATTCCATCTCCAGTGAGCGTGTTAAACGTGAACGCGAGCAGGCCGAGGAAAATGCACGTACGGTCAGCCAGATTCTGAAGCAGGTCAGGCAAGAGGCTTATGAAGAGGGCTTTAAAACCGGTTACGGCGATGGCATGACACATGCCCAGTCGCAAATTGACACTGAGCGCCAGCAATTGTCGCAAATGGCTGCCAGCTTCCAGCAGGCATTGGCCATGCAGGATGTCAGCGTGGCCGAGTCTGTGTTGAGCCTGGCGCTGGACCTGGCAAAAGCCATGATGAAAACCAAATTGCAGGTGGATCCGCAAGCGGTGATTCCTGTGGTACTCGATGCCATGCATTACTTGCCTCAAGTCAAACAGCCTGCCAGGTTGATCGTGCATCATGAAGATGCCAAAGTACTGCGTGCCCATATTGGTGAGCAACTGAAAGAACAAGGCTGGCAACTGGTTGAGGATAGCCAGATTGAGCGTGGTGGCTGCCTGGTGGAAACCGCAGAAAACCAGATTGATGCCAGCAATGAAATGCGCTGGAAACGCCTGGTGCAAGGCTTGTCACGCGTGGATGACTGGCATAAACCTGTCGCTAGCAATGAATAATGTGTGCAGCCTATTGAGCAGCGATTGTGATTGATGCAAGCATGACAGACCCTAATACCGCCGTAGATGCCAGCCCAGTGTTGGCAGAAGACTTGGTTAATGATGCGGATGTGACGCCAACCGCAGATGCCAATGTCATGGCAGACCAGGCAGAAATTGCCGCGCCTGCCGAACAGGACTTGCCACCCAATGTGCATAACGAGCGTTGGCAAAGTTACCTTAAAGACTGTAGAGAACTGATTCATTTGGTTGAACCACTGGAAGTGGCTGGACGTATCGTCAAAGTCACCGGCCTGATCATGGTTGCAACCGGTATCAAAATGCCGATTGGCGGCGCCTGTTTTATTCCGCTGCAAGATGGCGGCCGCGTTGAAGCCGAAGTCGTCGGTTTTGATGGCGAAAACTTGCTGTTAATGCCACAGTCAGCCGTTGATGGTGTCGTGCCTGGCGCCAAAGTATTCAGTATGGAAGTCACCGAGACCTTGCCTAAACCGCAATTTGGTCGCCCGCCACGCCGTCGTGCACAAGACCGTGCACGTCATTTTCCGGTAGGCGATGGTTTGCTCGGCCGCGTGGTTGATGCTGCGGGTAATCCGCTGGATAACCTGGGCCCGATCTCCACTGAAGTCATGGCGCCGTTAAGTGGGCGTGTGATTAACCCGCTGATGCGCGCACCGATTGAAGATACGCTGGATGTAGGCGTACGTGCAATCAATGCCATGCTAACCGTTGGTCGCGGGCAACGCCTGGGCCTGTTTGCGGGTTCCGGTGTGGGTAAAAGCGTATTGCTGGGCATGATGGCGCGTTACACCACCGCCGATGTGATTGTGGTTGGCCTGATTGGTGAGCGGGGCCGCGAAGTACAAGAGTTTATTGAACAGATTTTAGGGCCAGAAGGCCTGGCACGCTCTGTCGTGGTGGCTGCCCCGGCAGACGTTTCGGCACTGATGCGTTTGCAAGGGGCCAATTACGCCACTGCCATTGCCGAGCGCTTTCGCCAGCAAGGCAAAAACGTATTGTTAATCATGGATTCACTGACGCGCTATGCCATGGCGCAACGTGAAATCGCCTTGGCGATTGGTGAACCGCCGGCCACCAAAGGCTATCCACCTTCAGTGTTTGCCAAATTACCCGCGCTGGTTGAGCGTACCGGTAACGGTGCTAGAGGCGAGGGCTCAATTACCGCTTTTTATACAGTGCTGACCGAAGGGGATGACCAGCAGGATCCGATTGCCGATTCTGCACGTGCCATTCTCGATGGCCATATCGTGCTTAACCGTACCCTGGCTGAGAGCGGGCATTATCCGGCGATTGATATTGAACAGTCGATCAGCCGTGCCATGCACAACATCACCAGTAAGGAGCACCAGCAGGCCGCACGTTTGCTCAAGCAGCTATATTCACGTTATTTGCGTAACCAGGACCTGATTGCCGTTGGTGCTTACCAGCCAGGCTCTGATCCTATGCTGGATGTGGCGATTAAAAAGCGCGACCAGATCAATGCATTTTTGCAGCAGGACATTGATGAAAGTGCCTATATGCAAGCCTGTTTGCAGCAGTTGGCGCAAACCATTTCCTGAGACCATCTGTAATACGTTATGGCCAAACAGTCGACACAAACGCTGACACTGCTGATTCAACTGGCGACAGACGAGGTGGACGCTGCCATGCAAGACCTGGCGCAAGCCATGCAACTGCTTGAACAGGCACAACAGCAGCGCACCATGCTGGAACAATATCAGCAAGAGTATGAGCAGCAATGGCAGTTGGCATCACAAAAAGGCCTCAAAGCCGATTTATACCGCAATTTTCAGGGCTTTTTCTCGCAATTGGAATTGGCCGTGCGCAGTCAAAATGCTCAAATCGAACAATGTCAGGCGAATGTCCTGCAAAAACGACAGCTATTGCAGGAAAAACAGCGCAAACAAAAGTCCTTTGAAGTACTGATGACGCGAGCAGCAACGATGCAAGCAAAAGCAGAGGGCAAGCGTGATCAGAAACTGATGGATGAGTTTGCAAGCCGTGCCAAGCGCATGCGTCTGTAAAACAAATGTTGACCGGGAGAGTCATATGGCGTTTTTGAATTCCGCAACTTTACTGAATATGGGGGCCGATGCCGTGAAAACAGCATCAGCCAATCAGGTGTCACAAGACGCACAGAGCAATGGTTCTGATGAGTTTGCACAGGCGTTGCGCAAGCAAATGCAGCAAAGTAGCAAGCCTGTGATCCCAACTGCCAATAAGGCGACAGATAAGGTCGATGCACCTAAACCTGAGCCGACAAAATCCGCGACAGCAGAAAAAGCGCCAGCTGCACCAAACAATACGGTCAAGTCAGAAGACAGCCCACAAAAGACCGCGGCTGATAGCAGCGACGAACATACGAGTGCTGAAGCAGCAGCCAGCACTGAAGAGATTGCTGCGTCCGCAACGACCAGCAATACAAAAGACCCTGCCGACGTGATTGAAACAGCGCAAGAGCGCAAAAAACGTTTATTGGCAGACCTGGCCGCGAATGATCAACTGCCGCCAGGCATTTCACCGTGGATGCAAACCATGATTGCCATGCGTCCAACCACAGCACAAACCGATAGCCAGCCTAAAGTTGAATTGAGTACCGATAGTGCTACCGTGACAGTGGATAGCGAGCAATTGCCTGCTGTTGATGGCAATGCCTTGGCTTTGCCACTGGAAACTGAGGCAACGGCTAAAACCACAGCTGCACAGATACCGACCGGGCCTGCTGTGAATGCAGAGCAGGATGATCAGGCCGCCGATTTCAAACAATTGCTGGCTGGCAATGCCCAGGCTGAAACGGCTAAAGAGTCACCTGGTATTTCTGAAACCCTGGTCAATGCTAAATTAATGGCAGAGGCGACAGGCGAAGCAGGGCGTACAACGCAGGCTTTTAATGAGATGCGCGGGGCGGATGCACAAGCCGATGTATTGAATTTACCACAGCAGCCAGCGGCGCAAGCCTTATCCAATAGCACATGGCTGAATGCGGCTGGTGTGGCGCAAAGCAGCTCTGTGGCGATGTCGCAAATTGCGGCGCCGTTTGGCAATGAGCGCTGGCAAACAGCCATGAACCAGCATGTGATGAATATGGTAGGTAGTGGCGACGATGTGGCCAGCCTGACCTTGTCACCACCCGACTTGGGTCCCATTCAAGTCGTGTTGAAAGTGGATAACCAGTCTGTGAATACCAGCTTTATTACTGATAACCCGCTGGTGCGTCAGGCATTGGAAGATGGTATGCAGGATTTGCGTGAGCGCATGCAGTCACAAGGCTTGCAGTTGGGCCAAACCTTTGTTGGTGATGGTCAGCAGGCGCAACAGCATTTTGAGCAACAAACGTCACGCCAAGGTGGTCAGTCATCGGGCACAGCAGGCGAAACGGACGCTGTGCTTGCGCCGCAAGCCATTAAAACCACGGTCGCACGTGGCCTGGTTGACACCTTTGTTTAAACTGCGGGCAGGCAATCTGCCTGCCAGTGGGTATAAATTTCGATTAAACGCTGATTTAACCCTTTTATCCGTCAATCTCCAGCACGCTGTTTTGCGCATAATGACACCATAAACACTCTAGGTTTAATGTAAGAAAGGTTTGTGTCATGGCTCAAGAACCGGCGAAAGCAGCTGGTGCCGCAGAAGCGGCGCCAAAATCCAAGAAAAAACTCATTTTGATATTGGCCGTCGTGCTGGCATTAGCTGCCGGTGGCGGTGCTGCCGCATTCTTTTTGATGAAGAAACCAGAAGCGCATCAGGCAAAAGGCAAGGCGGGCGATAAGGCTGAGCACGCCGAAGATGCTGAGGGCGAAGCAATTAGCGAGGAGTCTGCAGAAGAGGAAGCGCCAGAAGAGTCTGGTGGTCATGCTGATCCGAAAACGGCTTTGACTTATGTGCCATTTGAAACATTTACGGTGAATTTGTTACCAGACCCGGATGACAAGTTCCTGCAGCTCGATTTGACCATGGAAGTGAAAGGCGCTGAGCTGGCAGAAAAAATGAAAGCACAGATGCCTGCCTTGCGTAACCGCGTACTGTTATTGCTCACCAGCAAAAAAGCTTCCGATATTTCTACACCGGAAGGCAAAGCACAACTGAGTGAAGAGTTGCTGGTTGAACTGAAAAAACCGCTCGCTGCACACGGTAAGCCACTGAAAGTCACACAGGTATTATTTACCTCGTTCGTGATTCAGTAATGTTATGAGCCCAGTAGTTTAAAGTGAGTCATCATGTCAGCTGACAAGTTTTTATCACAAGACGAAATTGATGCGCTGCTCAAAGGCGTAGACGGCGATGACGAGAGTGAATCGTCTGGTAAAGACGATGCTAGCGTTCGTAACTACAACCTGGCCACGCAAGAACGGATCGTGCGCGGCCGCATGGCCACGCTGGAAATGATTAATGAGCGCTATGCGCGTTTATTGCGTGTTGAGCTGTTCAACTTCCTGCGCCGCACCGTTGAAGTCTCGGTCGGGCCAGTCAGGATTATCAAATATACCGACTTTATCCGTAACCTGGTGGTGCCTACCAACCTCAACCTGATTCACATCAGTCCCTTACGCGGCACCGGTGTGCTCGTGATAGATCCTACCTTGGTGTTTTTGGTGGTGGACAATATGTTTGGCGGCGATGGCCGCTTTCACACCCGCGTCGAAGGCCGTGATTTTACCGCGACCGAACAGCGCATTATCCAGCGCATCCTGGGCATCATGTTCGAATCGTATGAAAAGGCTTGGGCACCGGTATATCCAATCAAGTTTGAGTACCTGCGCTCGGAAATGAATACGCAGTTTGCCAACATCGCCACGCCGAATGAGGTGGTGGTGGCCATTACTTTCAATATTGAGCTGGGCCCGAATAGTGGTGAAATGCATTTTTGCGTGCCTTATTCTATGGTTGAGCCGATCAAAGACCTGCTGACATCACCGTTGCAAGGCGAAAACCTGGGCGGCGATAAGCGTTGGGTCAAATTGATGACGCAGCAAATTCAAGCCGCAGAAGTCGAGATTGTCGCTAATCTGGCCACGCGTAAATTGACGGTGGCAGACTTGCTGGAGCTGAAAGAAGGCGATGTGATCCCGATTAATATCAGTGACAGCATCGAAGGACAAATTGACAACATTCCGGTCATGGAGTGTCGTTATGGAGTATTTAACGGGCAGTACGCCCTCAAGGTTGAAAAGTTAATTCGCGCTGACGGTAGTCAGGAGCAATTGCAAGGAGAGTCATAATGGCTATGGATCCCGCCACTAATAGTGCAGATGATGATATGAATGCAGCGATGGCTGCCATGGGAGTGTCTGATCCCGGTGATGTACAGACGATTGCGGAAGATGACTGGGGAGCAGCCTTGGCTGAGCAAACCCAGGCTGAGTCTTCGGCGTTGCAGGAGCCAACCAGCAAGACGGCTGTCTTTAACGAGTTTAGCAGCAACAATAAACTGGAAGGCACGCAGAATGATATCGACTTCATTCTGGATATTCCGGTACAGTTGACCGTTGAGCTAGGCCGCACCAAAATTTCGATCAAGAACCTGTTGCAACTGGCGCAGGGCTCTGTGGTTGAACTGGACGGCATGGCGGGTGAACCGATGGATGTACTGGTCAATGGCTGCCTGATTGCCCAAGGTGAGGTGGTGGTGGTGAATGACAAGTTTGGTATTCGCTTAACCGATATCATTACCCCGGCCGAGCGCATTCGCAAACTGAATCGTTAATGGTTTTTTTGAATCCCTTTTTATTTAGAGCGTCATGAAAATTATCCGCCAGTTGTTGATCGCCTTGTTTAGCAGTCTGGTTACCGGCGTGGCGTGGGCCGTTGTGCCTGCGGCGACTGTCGCAGCAGCACCGAGTGCGAGTGATAGCCTGGGCCGTATGGTGTATGGCACGGTGATTGTCTTGCTGGTGATCGCGGCGATTGCCTGGTTGTTACGGCGCGTGATGCCTGGGCAAACCATGGCTCAACGCGGTGTGATCAAACAAGTAGGTGGTTTGCAGTTAAGCCCCAGAGAGCGTGTGGTGGTGCTTGAAGTGGCTGGCCGCTGGCTGGTAGTGGGCATCAATGCAGGCCAAATGACGGCCCTCGGCGAAGTCACCCCACCTGCGACGGAATCCTCAGTGGAAGAGGGCGCAAGTGCTGCGCAGTCCCCGGCTTCTGGTATTGATCCACAAGCTTCTTTTGCTGTGCGTTTGCAACAAGCCATGCAGGCGACGTTGCAGCAAACAGTCAAATCCCTCAAAAACAAGCCTTGAGTCGCTCATTTCCGACCTTTGATTTAGCCTGGTCGGGCGTACTATAGCCCTAACTTATTGATAGCCTTGTGTCTGCCGTGCGCAGTTGCAAGCAAGTTTCGGGTGCCATACACATGCGTGTTTTTTCAGTGTTAAAGTCTATATTGTCCTTGTGGCTGCCGGTCGGCTTGCTGCTTGGTTTCCCGCTATTGTCGTTTGCGGCTGGTGGATTGCCGATAGGTACAGTCAGCCCTGGAGCAGGCGGTGGCCAGGACTATACACTGAGCCTGCAAACCCTGATTTTACTTACCTCGTTGACGTTTATCCCGGCCGCGATGCTGATGATGACCGGCTTTACGCGCATCGTGATCGTATTGTCTTTACTGCGTCAGGCATTGGGTACCCAGTCTGCCCCTTCTAACCAGGTATTGATTGGCCTGGCACTGTTTATTACCT
Organism: Methylophilus sp. UBA6697; assembly: GCF_002454655.1. Lineage (NCBI taxonomy): Bacteria > Pseudomonadati > Pseudomonadota > Betaproteobacteria > Nitrosomonadales > Methylophilaceae > Methylophilus > Methylophilus sp. UBA6697. The sequence continues at coordinate 25,156 of NZ_DKJH01000015.1, read as the reverse complement.
TTTTTGTCATGGGCCCGGTGTTCGACAAGATTTATACCGACGCTTACCAGCCTTTGTCTGAAAGCAAAATCACCATGCAGGAAGCGTTAGAGCGCGGCGTGTTGCCACTCAAAGGCTTTATGCTCAAACAAACCCGCGAGAATGACCTGGCCATGTTTGCCAATATGGCACATACAGAGGCGATTCAAACGCCGGAAGAGGTACCACTGAGGATACTGGTGCCTGCTTTTATGACCAGTGAACTCAAAACAGCCTTCCAGATTGGCTTTGCCATTTATATCCCGTTTTTGATTATCGATATGGTAGTGGCCAGTATCTTGATGGCCATGGGCATGATGATGGTCTCACCGGCAATTGTGTCGCTGCCGTTTAAGCTCATGCTGTTTGTACTGGTTGACGGCTGGCAGCTGATTATCGGCTCGCTGGCGCAAAGCTTTGTGATTTAACCTTTTGATTTAAATAGGCACATATTCATTTTCAGGAGTAAACCATGAGTCCGGAACAGGTATTGACCATAGGCAGTGAAGCGATGCAGACCACGTTGATGGTGGCCGCGCCGGTGTTGGGCACTGCGCTGATGATCGGCTTGATTGTGAGTATTTTTCAGGCTGCCACGCAAATCAACGAACAAACCTTATCGTTTATCCCCAAGCTGGTGGGCGTCATGGCGGTGCTGTTACTGGCAGGCCACTGGATGCTGATGACCATGGTGGATTATATGCACCATATTTTCACCATGATTCCGCAATTGGTGAACTAAGCGCCTGATCACATGCTGACCATCCATGCTTCAGATCTGCAATTGTGGATTGTTCAGCTACTGTGGCCACTCACACGGGTACTAGGCTGCCTCACTGTCGTTCCGCTGTTTAGCCATCCAGCTATTCCCAAACGCATCAAACTGGCCATTGGCTTTGTGATTACGCTGGCCATTGTGCCTGCGATTCAGGTGCCGCCCATTGAAGTGCTTTCCTGGCAAGGCTTATTGTCATTACTGGCCCAGTTTCTGATTGGTATCAGCATGGGCTTCGTCATGCGGTTGCTGTTTACGGCAGTCGAAATGGCCGGGTTTATGATGGGGATGAGTATGGGGCTAGGCTTTGCCAGTTTTTATGATCCGCAGGCACATGGCCAAACGATTGCCGTCGGCCAGTTTCTGACCATGTTGGCGCTGTTGGTGTTTTTGAGCCTGGACGGTCATTTAATTGTGGTCGCGGTCATGCTGCAAAGTTTTGAAACCATGCCGATCGGTATGGAGCACTGGCAGTTGAATAGCCAGGCCATTGCAAGCCTGGGCGGCCATATTTTTTCACAAGGCTTGTTGCTGTCATTGCCGGTGGTTGCCAGCCTGCTGATTACCAACATGGCCTTGGGCGTGTTAACCAAGGCAGCACCGCAATTCAATATTTTCGGTATCGGCTTCCCGATTACGATTTCAGTCGGCTTTTTGATGACATTATTAAGCCTGCCTTCTCTGGTCAGCCCCGTCAGCCGCTGGCTGGTCGATGCGCAGCAACTGATGTTGCAGGTACTGCGCTAGCCGTGCCAGGCCTGTGTGCTTGCAAGGCCTTCACCGCTTTAATCCTTTTAAATCAGGCTAAATAGCGAGATATTCGACGTCGCCACAAATGCTTTTTGTGCCGCCTGCAAGATGGTGGTTTTCTTGGAAATATCAGACAAGGCCTGCGCATAATCCAGATCTTGCAGCGTTGAAATAGACGCATCGTATTGCAGATCCAGGCTATCGCCGGTGGTGTTCAAGGTGTCCAGCAAATTCAGGCTACTACCGATTTCTGAACGCGCATCCAATACCGAGTTCAATGAACCTTTCATTTTATCGATGCTGGTGGCCAGGCCGGTATTAAATGTCGCCTGGGTGGTGCTGTCCGTGATCGGTGTTTTTAACAGTGAAATGATATCCTGCAAGTTGGTAAACACATTGTCGCCGTTGGCACCAAATACCTGGTCACCGGTGAAGGTCACGGGCAACTGGCTTTGCACATCAATTTGCAACTTGGTGCGGACTGAGCTGGCGACAAAATCATCGTTGCTATCAAAAGGCACGGTAGACGAGGCATAGCCGGAATACATATAGTTGCCTTGAGAGTCTTTGGTGTTCGCCAAACCTTTCAGCGTATCCAGGCTGCCTTGCAGCTCATTGGCCAGCTTGGCACGTTCGGCATCGGTATAAGCACCATTACCGGCAGCAATCAGTGAAGATTGTATCGATTGTATCGTGTCGGTCACGCTACTCAGGTTGGCTTCGTAGGTTTGCAGCAAGGTTTCTGCTGTTTTACGCGTGCTGGTGTAATTTGCGTTCTGGTCTTTGGCCGTATTGAGTTCGAGTATCCGTGCTGCCGCCACCGGATCGTCTGCTGGCGAGTTCACACGTTTACCAGTCGCAGTTTGAATGCTCAGCTTATTCAAGTCTGATTGCAGATTCATTAACTGGTTGGTGCCAGATTGATAGATGGTATTGGTACTGATTCTCATGATGGCCTATCCTTCAAAAACTTATTGACCCATTTGCAGCAAAACTTCAAACAGCTGGCTGGCGATTTGCATCATTTTGCCCGCCGCCTGGTAGGCTTGCTGGTAACGCAACAAATCTGTCGCTTCTTCGTCCAGGTTGACGCCTGACTCTGATTGCATGGCACTGGTAGCATTTTCCAGCGCGGTCGCATCGGACTTGCTGGTAATGCTGAGCTCATTGGTTTTGGTGCCCACCGCGCTCACCATTTGCGCAAAGGCCTGGGCGTAGCTTCTATTGGTGCTGCTGCCCGCCACACGCACGTTTGCGCCGGTTTGCAAGGCCGCCAGTTTCAAGCCGTTTTCGTTATCGTTAGGGCCGGTGGAGGCAGAGCCCGCCATGGCCAATTTGTCGACATTGGTAAACGCCAGTGACAGTTGACCAGCCGAGTACTGGGTAGGCTTGATCAGGTAAGAATCACCTTCTGTCGGTGTACTGGTGTTCACGTCAATTTGCATGCCGTCCACTGTGGCAGGCAGCGAGGCACCTTGCCACATGACAGATTTATCACTGAGACGCGTAATCGTATATTGACCACTATTGTATTTCACCGTGTAGTCGCTGCTGGTCAGCAGGCTGGCATCGGTGATGGAGGCCGAGGCCGCTTTGGTCGGGTCAGTATTGTAGGCGCTACTGATCGCTGTTGGGTTGCCCACATTGAACAGGTTAGTACCCAGTACGCCATTCAAGTCGTAGCCCTGGGTTTGCTGGGCATTAAACTGGCTGGCCAGCGTGACCGCCAATTGACCTACCTGGTTTTGTACCACATCCAGCGTCTCGCTTCTGAACTGCAAGACACCGCCCAGCGTACCGCCAGACAAAGTATCCGTGCTCAGAATTTTTGGGCTGGCCGGATTGCCGTAAGCGACTTCCACCCGGGTAGGGTCGGTATCACTGGCGCGGGTATATAGGGAGTACTGTTGCGTGCCGACCACCAGTGGCATGCCGCTACCGGCAAACACGTTGTAGGAACCATCATCCTGTTTGATGACCGTGGTCTTGATTTGTTCACTGAGCTTGGCGACCAATTGGTCACGCTGGTCCATCAAATCGTTAGGCATGTTGCCTGTTGAGTTAATCGCCTTGCTGATCGTGTCATTCAGGGTGGCGATTTGCGTGGAGTAACTGTTAATCGCATCAACACTGGCGGTAATCTGGGTATTGATGCTCTCACGCATCTGGTCCAGTTGGGTATTCACCGCATTAAAGCGATTCACCATCGATTGTGCAGATGAAATCAGGGTCTGGCGTGTGGCCGTATCGCTCGGGTTGGCTGCTGCTGCACTCACCGCGCTGAAAAAGCTGGTAATCACCGGATTCAAACCGGCGGTGCTGTCAGACAACAAACCGTTGATCTGGCTGATATTACTGTAATAGGCGCCACTGGCATTGGCGGTAGAGGTCGCATTAATCACCTGTTTGGCCAGCGTCTCATTGTACACACGCTGGATACCCACCACATTAGTCCCTTGGCCGACATAGCCGTAACCAAAGTTCTGTGCTTGGGCTGCGGCTTGCACCACAACTTGACGGTTGTAGCCCTCGGTCGACGCGTTGGCAATGTTGTGGCCAACGGTGGCAATGCCTATTTGCGCGGCATTGAGGGCGCTTTTACCAATGCTGAGTACATTTGACATGTGATTTCCTCATGTGTCAGCCCCCTGCAGAGAGTCAGACACGACTTTAAAGTGTGGTTAAGTAGCCTATCGGCAGTTTTTTTTGTTTCTTTAGGGTTGAGTCTGCTTAGCCTTGTAAATTCTTGATCACTTGCGTCAGTTTTTTGCCATATTGCGGATCGGTGGCATAGCCTGCGCGTTGCAATGCATTGGCATACGCGCTGGCATCATGGGTGTTGCTCATGGCTTGCTGGTAGCGCGGATTCTGTGAAATCAGTTTGGCGTAATCCTTGAAGGCATCACTGTAGCTATCGTAAGCACGGAATTTCTCCACGCGGGTCTGCTTGACGCCATTGATGTATTCGGTGGTAGTGCTGCTTGCGACTTTGCCTTTCCAGTTGGCATCAGCCTTGATGCCAAACAGGTTGTGGCTGTTCACACCATTGTCCGTTTTAATTTCATGTTTGCCCCAGCCGCTTTCGAGGGCGGCCTGGCCAATCATGAATTTAGCTGGAATGCCAGAAGTACTGCTGGCTGCTTGTGCATGTGGCAACATACTCTGGATAAATTGTTGTGTTTTACCTGCCACTTCACGCATGGCCGTGGCTAATGGCGCTTGCGGCAGAGTAAAGCTCTGGACGTTGGCCTGGGTTTCTTCAACCAGTGGCGGCAGTTCAGGAATCCCGCGTGCCCAGGCAGTATCGGTATTGCTATCGGAGGTACTGTCAGTGGCTTCCCACTGCTGGTAAGCCTCGCGGATTTTTTGTGCGGCTTGCGCCAGCACGGCTTTACCATTGCTATTGCTTGTTAGTTGGTTGGTTTGGCTGGTGTGGGGCAGGGCAGCACTGCTATCGAGTTTACCAGAAGATTTGCTGTCTTTACTGCCATCGGTCACATCGCCCGGCTTTTGGCTGAACTTGCTTAATTGCCTGACTAGCACATCAGTCAGCCCCATGCCCTTCTGGCTGAGGTTGGTGCTCAGTTGCTGGTCCAGCATGCCCATGAACATCTTGCCTTGTTCGCTATCGGTGATGCCATCTTGCGGCACGGTCTCACGCATACTTTTTAACATCATGTTCATCAGCACGGCTTCAAACTGGCGCGCAACGGCACGAATCGCCTCTGGCGAATCGTTATTGGCGCGCTTCAGGCTATTGAGCGAGTTAGCATCAATAGCCAGGCTTTGCGTAGTAGGATCGACACGTGGTTGCATGGTCGTCTCTCGCTTAAATCACCTCAAGCTCGGCATTTAACGCGCCAGCGGCTTTCATGGCTTGCAAAATCGCCAGTAAGTCCTGTGGTGTGGTGCCAATCGCATTTAGTGCTTTAACGACATCAGACAAGTTAGCGCCGTTATTCAGCTTCAGTACCTTGCCTGGTTCTTTGTTGATGTTAATCTCAGACACTGCGGTGGAGATGGTCTGGCCATTCGAGAATGGGCCAGGCTGGCTAATCACCGGTGAGGTATTAATCACCACCGACAGGTTGCCGTGTGAGACTGCGCAGCTATCCAGCGTCACTGCCTTGTTCATCACCACGGAGCCGGTACGGGCATTGAGGATAATCTTGGCTGGTGTCGCGGCCAGGGCGACATTAATGGTTTCCAGGTTAGCCAGGAAAGAAACGCGGCTCATGCTTTCAGGTGGGCGCACCTGAATCACGCGGCCACTCTCGGCCTGGGCCGTCATCGGGCCAAATTTCTTGTTAATGGCTTCAACCACATTATTGGCGGTTGAAAAGTCACTTTCTTTCAATTCGAGTTTGACAATATCCTGGTGTAGCAGGGTATTCGGCAATGCGCGTTCAACGGTAGCACCTTCTGAAATCCGGCCGACACTTAAATGGTTGATCTGGGTCTGGCTGCCATTGGCCGCCGCACCTACACCACCCACCACCAGGTTACCTTGGCCCATGGCATAAATTTGTCCGTCTGCACCTTTCAGCGGCGTCATCAATAAGGTACCGCCACGCAAGCTCTTGGCGTTACCCATAGAAGACACCGTCACATCCAGGGTTTGTCCTGGCTGTGCGAAAGCGGGCAGGGAGCTGGTGACCATCACCGCTGCCACGTTTTTCAGTTGCAGGTTGGTCCCAGGTGGCAGGGTAATGCCCATCTGGTTCATCATGCTGATAATACTTTGCACAGTGAATGGTGTTTGCGTGGTCATATCGCCAGTGCCATCGAGGCCGACGACCAGGCCATAACCAATCAGCTGGTTGGCGCGTACGCCCTGAATATTGCTGATGTCCTTGATGCGCTCCGCTTGAGCGAAAGGCGTGACCAGTAACAAGCCACATGCCAGCAGGCCATAGGCAACAGCGCGTTGGCCGCGCTGTACGGTGTGAACTAAGCTGTGTGTCAGTATAGGCATGATCAACTCTCCTACAATGGAATCATGCTGAGAAAGAAGCGCGAGAACATGGATAACACTTCAGCGGCATCCATTTTGCTGTTGCTGCGATATTCGATACGTGCATCCGCCACTTTGGTCGAAACCACTTCGTTGCCGATGGTAATCATGTCCGGATTGACGATGCCAGAGAACCTGACATATTCAGTGCCTTTGTCAAAGCCAATCTGTTTCTCGCCGCTGATGACCAGGTAGCCATTTGGCAGCACATCGGTCACTGTGGCTGTCACAGAGCCGCTAAAGGTATTGCTGGCATCTGCAGCTGCCTTGTCTTTAAATGACAGGGCTGAACTGGCGTTGAAAGCGGCTTTAGGCACATTGTGTCCAAACAGGCCGGTCACAGAAGCCGCGGTTGAGCCATCTTTGGTTTGCTCGTTATCAGAAGCTTTGTTGGCGGTGGTGTTTTCTGCAATACGAACAGTGACGATATCGCCTACATAGCGCGGTCTGCGGTCTTCAAACAATGGGCGAAAGCCTGCGCTATTGAAGATGGCGCCTTCTGTGCGCGCATCTGGACGTGCCATTGCTACTCGCGGCGTTTCCGGTTTTTGCACAATGGTTGACGGCGTGATAGAGCAGCCGTTCAGTAATTGAGAAAACGCCAAACAAAGTAGTAAGCTCATGATCGTTCTATTCATCATTTGAGTGACCCTCAAGCAGGGATTACATCTGCGACAGTTTTTGCAGCATCTGGTCCGACGTTGTAATCGCCTTGCTGTTAATTTCATAGGCGCGCTGGGTTTGAATCATGCTCACCAGCTCTTCCACCACATTGACGTTGGAAGTTTCAACATAGCCTTGTGACAATAAACCGGCGCCATTGGTCCCGGGTGTATTGGTATTCGCGTTGCCGGAAGCGGTGGTTTCTACAAACAGGTTTTCACCTTTGGCTTGCATACCGGCCGGATTGATAAAGGTAGCCAGCTGAATCTGGCCAATTTGCGTGGTGGCTGTGGAGTTAGGCGTGGTAATGGATACGACGCCGTCCCTGCCGATCGACAAGCTTTGCGCATTGGCTGGAATGGTAATCGCTGGCTGCACCGGGAAACCGCTGGCGGTGACCAATTGCCCTTGGCTATCGACCTGGAATGAGCCATCACGGGTATACGCCGTGGTGCCATCTGGCATCAGAATCTGGAAGAAACCCTGGCCCTGGATGGCAACGTCTTTGTCGTTACTGGTTTGTTGCAGGTTGCCCTGGGTGAAAATACGCTCAGTGGCGACTGGCTTGACGCCGGTGCCTAATTGCAAACCGCTGGGCAGCTGGCTTTGTTGCGAGCTTTGCGAGCCTACCTGGCGAATGTTCTGGTAGAGCAGGTCTTCAAACACCGCGCGCGACTTTTTAAAGCCGCTGGTGCTGACGTTGGCCAGGTTGTTTGAAATCACGTCCATCTGCATTTGTTGTGCATCAAGACCGGTTTTGGAAATCCATAATGAGCGTATCATCGTTCACTCCTTGGGCTTAAAGCCGTTTTCATACTGCAATAGTAGTGCAAGCATTAACCATTCATACTGAAGAGCTGATCTGCTTTTCCAGCGTTGTTTTGCGCGTTTTCCAGCATTTTCATTTGCATTTCGAATTGGCGCGCCAGGCCGATCATATTCACCATGGTTTCGACCACGTTCACATTGCTGCTTTCGAGGGCACCACCGGTGACTTTGACATTCGGATCCAAGGGCGCAGCCTGGCCATTACTGGTCACAAATAAGCCGTCTTCTGCACGTTTGAGCGAAGCTGCTGGCGGGTTAGCCAGTTTGATTCGAGCCAGAATCGTGGTCGCACCAGGCACGCTCAGGTCGTTGACGCTGGAAATCGTGCCATCACCACCGATACTGACAATCACATTGGGCGGAATGCTGATCGGGCCGCCGTCGCCCATCACATTGAGACCGGATTCGGTTTGTAACTGGCCGTTCTCATTAATTTTGAGCGAGCCATTGCGGGTATAACCTTCTGAACCATCTGCACGCTGTACGGCAATCCAGCCTTCACCTTGTACGGCAACATCGAGGTCGCGCCCGGTATGCTGGATACTGCCTGGCTTGTAGTCAGTGCCGACGGTGGCATCGACGACAAAGGCACGTGTTGGCAAGCCATCGCCCAAAATCGGCACGGCCCTGAAACTGTCCACCTGGGCTTTGAAGCCGGTAGTGGTCGCGTTTGCCAGGTTATGGGCTGTGGTCGCCTGTTGCTCCAGAATGTGCTTGGCGCCAGTCATTGCGGTATATATCAGACGATCCATAAAGCTGCCCCTATCAAGAAGTTAATCAAACCTGTATTAACGCAGGTTGACCAAAGTCTGCATGACCTGATCTTGCGTTTTGATGGTTTGCGCGTTGGCCTGGTAGATACGTTGTGCAGTAATCATGTTGACCAGTTCTGCGGTCAGGTCGACGTTTGAATCTTCTACCGCAGATGACTGCAGTACGCCCAGTGTGCTGCTGCCTGGGGAACCAATCAGTTCATCACCGGATTCGTAGGTGGATGCCCACTGGTTACCGCCCAGCGATTGCAAACCATTCGGGTTGACAAAGTTTGCCAGGACGACGCGGCCCAGGTCTTTGGATTGACCGTTGGTGTAGCGGCCTTGAATAATGCCATCGTCACCAATAGTGAAGCTGGCAATCCGGCCAGAGGAGTAACCGTCCTGGCTCAGCTTGTTGACGCTGAAAGACGAGCCATATTGTGTACTTTTAGAATAGTCAAAACTGATGTTCATGGTGGCGCCACCGCTCGTCGGTGTGAAACTGACGGCTGGCACGCTGGAGTTCGTTGAGTCGTAGCCACCTGCGTTGAATACCATGGATGGCGTTGGTGTTGGCGTGACATCGCTACCATCTACCGTGGTGTAAACGCTCCAGGTGTTTGCGGCGGTTTTCACATAGTAGTTTTGTACATTGTGTGAGTTACCCAGGTTGTCATACACCGTAATCGCCGTTGAGTTGGTGTAACTGGTGGGGTCGGTGGAGCTGAATGGGGTGACTGTCTGGTCAATATTCGCACTGGCTGAGTTCAGGTTCAAGGTGCCGCTAATTTTGGAGCTGGCCACTGGTTGCAAATCACTGGTGTCGATCTGGATTTCTACCGGGCTGGAGCCGTTCAGGTTGTCTGCACTGTTACCCATCAGGCGTTTGCCGTCACTGGTGACAATGTAGCCATTTTTATCCATCTGGAACTGGCCGTTACGGGTGTAGGTCACCGCACCGTTATTACTCAAACGGAAGAAGCCGGCGCCGTTAATCGCCACATCCAGTGTGTTGTTGGTGGCGGTAATGTTGCCCTGTGTAAACTGTTGGGCCACATCTGAAATTTTGGTACCAATACCGATTTGTGTTGTACCGGCGCCACTCAGGGAGGCCGCGAACACATCAGAAAACTCTGCACGAGACTGTTTAAAGCCAACAGTGTTGGCGTTAGAAACGTTGTTGCCAATCACTTCCAGCGCTTTAGATGCTGCGTTTAAACCACTTAAGCCTTGTGAAAAAGCCATGTTATCTCTCCTTGGTAAGGACTAAAAATGTCAATATTAAAAATTAGAAAATCTCAGAAATATCAGATGCAGACACTGTCGTGTTATTGCTCAAATTCAGTTTGGCACCGCTGGTGCTGGTGGTGACGCTTTGTACCTGTGCCAGACTCAGGGCGGTGCTGCTGACGGTGGTGTCACCAGTTTTTGCGGTGATTTCATAGCTATAGTCACCACTAGGCGCGACCGTACCATCATCCATTTTTCCATCCCAGCTCAATGCGTTCACACCCACATCCTGTTTGCCGAATGTCAGTGTGCGGATAGTGGCGCCGGAACCGTTTTTAATCGCGACTGACAGACTGTCTGCACCATTTGGCACATTGACGCCGAAATAGCCGCCGGTTTCTGTATGGGTCAGCGTTTTGCCTTCTACCAATACATTGCGGCCTATCATGCTGGTGGCCTGGTAGGCTTGGCCCAACTGTACGCTGCCGATCAGGCTACTCATGGTTTCATTCAGCTTGTTGATGCCAGTCACGGTATTCAACTGCGCCATCTGGCTGGTCACCTGGGCGTTATCCATCGGATTCAACGGGTCCTGGTTTTTCATCTGCGTCACCAACAAGGTCATGAAACGGTCTTGTGTTTCATCTGTTGTGCTGGCCGTGTTGCGTGTGTTCACTGAATTCAGTAAATCTTGTGACACCTGGTTGTTGGTATTAACGGTGGTCATGCTGAAGTCCTTTCTGCAGGTTATTGACCGATATTCAATGTTTTAAGCAACATGGTTTTTGCCGCGTTCATGGTTTCCACGTTGTTTTGATAAGCGCGTGAGGCTGAAATCATGTTCACCATTTCCTCAGTCACGTTGACATTAGGCATGGTGATGTAGCCATCGGCATTTGCCATCGGGTGTTTGGGGTCGTAGACCATTTTGCCTGGCTTGTTATCTTCAATGACACGATCCACTTCAACCGTGCTGCTCTGGTTGGCTGCATCCTGAACTGCCTTAAACACCACTTGTTTAGACTGGTAGGGCTTGCCATCGGAGCTCACCACGCTGTCGGCGTTGGCGAGGTTGCTGGCCACCGTGTTCAGGCGCATGGATTGCGCACTCATGGCTGAGCCGGAAATTTTGAATACGTTAAACAGAGACATGACAGACCTCCTTTAATTATTGCTGGCCGTTAATTGCGGACAGCATTTTTTTAATCTGGCCGCCTATCATGGTCAGGCTGGCCTCATAACGGATGCCGTTATCGACATAAGCATTACGCTCCACATCCATATCGACGGTGTTGCCGTCAGCAGAGCCTTGCACCACCGCGCGGAACAGCGGGTCGCCTGCGCTGACATAGCCGCTGCCACCCGTGCCATTCATATGGCCAGCATTGGTTTGTTGCAATGCGCCATTGCTTGTTGTGGTGCCGGCAGAAGCATTCGGTTGCAGCGCTGCCTTCATGGCAGACTGAAAGTCGATGTCACGCGCTTTATATTGCGGTGTATCTGCATTGGCAATATTCGATGCCAACAGCTCTTGACGTTCATTGCGCACGCGCAATGCCGTCTGATGGAAATTCAGTGCGGCGTCCAGTTTGTTTATCATCGTTTTATCCTTTCCTGGCTGTTTCTCCAGCCCTGTTCGAAACCTGTTGCTTTCGAACCTCTAAAGTTTTGTCCTCTGCGACCGTTAACCCGAATAAGCAGGTCTGCTTTCACGCATATGACTTTTACTAGCTATGCCTAGTGTACGCCGCGGCCTGTGCAATGATTCTGCAATTAAACGGGGGAAATCCCCTTTAATTCCGGGATTAAACTTGCCCGTGATGCGTAGAATAGGGCACATGAAACAACACCAGCCCCAGATTGTGATGATGCTTATTGTTAGCCTGTTATGGCTGATGAGCGAGTCTGCGTATGCGGCAGACCGTGCTGTGATTGCGAATCAGCATGCGGTCGGCGCAGCCTCTGCAGGTAATGACATGCACAGCCGCCTGTATCAAACAGTGATGCAGTATGTACAAAGCCAGACACAAGGCTATCCGGGCAAAGTCAATATCGAGATTCAACCGCTGGACAGCCGCATCCGTATTGCAGAGTGTGCATTGATGGAAGGCTTTACGGTACAAGGCGCCCGTTTGTGGGGCAAAACCCATATTGGCGTGCGTTGCCTGCAATCTGAGACTAAGCCATGGACACTTTATGTTCAGGCCGATGTGCAGGTATGGGGAGAATATGCAGTCACCGGTTTGCCGGTTGGCCAGGGTTCACCAGTGCAACCCACAGACGTGGTCATGCAGTCTGGTGATTTAAGCAAGTTGCCAGCAGGCATTATTACTGACTTGTCTATGTTGGCTGGTAAACAGGCAGCATTAAATTTGCCATTGGGCACGGTGTTAAGACCTGAATTGCTCAAGTCGGTGCCAGTGATTATGCAAGGGCAAACTGTACAGTTAAATAGTCGTGGTGATGGCTTTGTGATCTCGGCTGATGGCACTGCCATGCAAACCGCAAATGTTGGCCAGGTGGTTGATGTGAAAGTCAGCAGTGGCCAGATTGTAAAAGGCGTCGCGCAGTCTTCCGGTAAGGTGGACGTGCGCTTTTAGTCAGATGGACAACCCTTTTAATTAAAAAATAGCTTAATTGAAAAATGTCTGAAAATTATAAACATGCGATAAAAAGTGTATTAAGCACTAAAGTTCGCTTAAACTATGCCGATAGTACTGTTAACGAATGAGGGTTTTGACTTTGATAAGCCCTGAAACAATTCAAAATCAGAAGAGGTACGGCATGAACATTTCAGATTCGATTAAAAAAATGGGTGTTGGCGTAGACAAGCCGACATTGGAAAAAGGGACTGCGAATAAAAGCAGCGAGAAAGCAGCGAGCACATCCACTGCCTCTTCAGACAATGTGACTTTATCTTCTGCCTCCGTGCAGTTGCAGTCATTAGAAGCTGGATTGGCCTCTGGTGAGGTGTTTGACACCAATAAAGTCGAAGAAATCAAAGCCGCCATTGCGCGTGGCGATTTTTCGGTGGATACCGCCAAAGTGGCTGATGGCTTGTTGCAAACTGTTAAAGACTTGATACAACCGAATAAAGGCTGACAAATATGACTACTGCAAATCATTTATCTTCTCCAGTGACGTTTGAGAAAGACGCCGCGCTGGTATCAGAGTTATTGAGTGATTTGCAGTCTGAGCAGTCGGCCCTGGTCACTGCTGACCTGGACGTGATTGAACGCATGGTAGACAAGCGGGTTGAGCTGCTACAAGCATTAGGTGCCGCAGCCAACTCACGCTATGACGCGCTGGCCGCAGCAGGCTTTGAGCCGAATGAGCAGGGCATGTCGGTCTGGTTACAAAAGCAATCCAGCCAATTGTTAGATAGTGCGTGGGTCACTTTTCAGCAAGAGCTGACACAGGCAAAAGAATTAAATCGCTTGAACGGTATCCTGATTAACAAGCACTTTTTGCGCAATCAGGAAAAGCTGGATGCATTGAACGGTAAGAGTTCTGCACCACAGTTTTATGGCAAAAATGGTCAAGCCCACCGGGCAAACAACAGTCGTAGCGGCTTTTCAGTCTAGACACTGTTCACACGATAAAAAACAGCCGAAGAGCATCTCTTCGGCTGTTGTGCTTTTAACGCTAGCAAATGGCCTTACATCAAACTTTCTAGCGTTTCCCAGCGCGTGAGCTTCTGCATGACCAGTAGCTCAATTTCGCTTAGCCTGTCCTGTAGCAGCTTCACTCGATCAGGCGCCTGTTTATAAATATCACCTTGCGCAAATTGCGCCTGGATCTCGGCTTGCTCTTGCTCCAGTTGTTCAATTTCTGCGGGTAATGCTTCCAGCTCACGCTGTTCCTTGAAGCTCAACGTTTTTCGGGGAGTGACCGTTTGGGTGGTGACTATAGGCGCGGGTGTATTTGATGCTGAAGCGACAGCAGATACTTTTGGCGTAGAAGTTGGTTTGCTGCTGCGATCCTGGCTAAATCTTAACCAGTCATCGTAACCACCACCGAATTCGGTTAATTTGCCTTGGCCTTCAAACGCAATCACCTGAGTGACGGTGTTTTCCAGAAAAGCCCGATCGTGGCTGACGAGGAAAAGGGTCCCTGAATAATCCTGTAATAGCGTCTCCAATAACTCCAGCGTATCAATATCCAGGTCATTGGTCGGCTCATCCAGCACCAGGACGTTGGCAGGGCGTGCAAACAGGCGTGCCAACAGTAAACGGTTGCGTTCACCACCAGAAAGTGATTTCACTGGTGAGCGTGAGCGTTGTGGCGGAAACAGGAAGTCTTCCAGGTAACTGATCACATGTTTACGCTCATTGCCGATTTCAACAAAGTCTGAACCTGGGCTAATGGTATCGGCCAAGGTGGCCTCTTCATCTAACTGCTCACGCATCTGGTCAAAATAAGCAACATTGATTTTTGTGCCGCGCTGAATGTCACCACTATCTGCTTCAATGTCCCCTAAAATAAGTTTCAATAGCGTAGATTTTCCAATCCCGTTTGGTCCTAATAAACCGATTTTATCGCCACGCAAAATACGGGTACTGAAGCCTTTGATTAAGGTTTTGTCACCATAGGACTTATAGACCTGATCAAGCTCTGCCACTAGTTTCCCACTACGTTCGCCAGCATCCAGGTTGAGTTTGACATCGCCCTGGCGCTCACGTCTGGCTGCACGGTCTAAACGTAGCGCTTCCAGTCTTCTTACGCGCCCTTCATTACGTGTACGGCGTGCTTTAATCCCTTGGCGGATCCAGACTTCTTCCTGTGCCAAAAATTTATCGAACTTAGCCGCATGCGTTTCTTCAACGGCGAGTAACTCTTCTTTTTTAATTTGATATTGTGAAAAGTTGCCAACAAAGTCTGTCAGATTGCCACGGTCAAGTTCGGTAATGCGTGTGGCCAATTTGTCTAAAAAGCGACGGTCGTGGGTAATAAACAACACGCTGCCATTAAATCCCAGTAACAAATCTTCCAGCCACTCGATCGCTTCCAGATCCAGATGGTTGGTCGGCTCATCCAGCAATAGTACTTCAGGCTCTGCCACCAGCGCCCGCCCAAGCGCAACGCGTTTACGCCAGCCACCAGAAAGTGTTGAGACCAATACATCCGCATCCAGCTTTAAGCGGCTAAGCACGGTTTCGACACGTGATTGCGCTACCCATCCATTTTGCGCATCCATTTCATGCTGTAATGCCTGCATGCGCTCCATCAGCGCCTCAATATTGGCATCCGGCATGCCCATATCATGCGTGACCTGATGGTAGTCAATGATGGTTTGCTGCAAGCTGCCCAAACCTTCTGCCACTGCTTCAAATACGGTGTGCGCATTATCCAGTTCAGGTTCTTGTGGCACATAGACCACGCGTACGTTCGGTGCGCGCCATACAGTGCCGTCATCCAGTTTGATGGTACCGGCAATGGCTTTCAGTAGACTGGATTTACCGGCACCATTGCGGCCAATCAAACCGACGCGTTCACCTGGGTCTAACTGAAATGAGGCTTGGGCAAGCAAGGCATGATGACCAAATGCCAGGCTGGCATTATCAAGCGTAATATGAGGCATAAAGGGGGATGTGGCAGAGGTTGTTGAATCGATTCGATATTGTAAACGACATCAAACCATACACTAAGCTTAATGCGTAAATAAAAGAATCTATCAGTGTATCTGTTGTGAAGGCGAGGGCAGGGTGTCTAGCGACAATGCACCACCGCGCAGGGAAACATCAGGTGCCGGGCGGGTATCGGGTTGATATTCTTCCACCCAGCGCTGCAAGTCTTGCTTGATTTGTGTTTCTTGCAAATGTGGAATATTGCTTAACCATTCCAGCAAATTAGCCAACCAGCGTGCATCTGCACTACGTGCCTGTGCGATGCGTAATTTTTCATGGCTGGTGGGCAGGGTGTTTTCATCATCTGCCAATAGCTCTTCATACAGTTTTTCACCTGGTCTCAAGCCGGTAAACTCAATGCGGATATCCTGCTCTTGCAGGCCTGATAATTTAATCATATCGCGCGCCAGGTCGATAATCCTGACCGGTGTGCCCATGTCCAGCACAAATACCTCGCCACCGTTGCCCATGGTCGCAGCCTGTAATACCAATTGTGCCGCCTCGGGGATGGACATAAAGTAGCGTGTAATTTCAGGATGGGTAATGGTAATTGGGCCGCCATGGGCAATCTGTTCGCGGAACTTGGGAATCACACTGCCACTGCTGCCCAACACATTACCAAAACGCACCGTGATAAAACGCGTGTTGCTGTTGTCAGCATGCTGCAATCCCTGGCAAATCAATTCGGCCAGCCGTTTACTGGCACCCATCACATTGGTCGGATTCACCGCTTTGTCGGTTGAAACCAAGACAAACGTTGGCACACCGGCCGCCTGGCAAGCTGCAGCAACCTGGTAAGTGCCATGTGCATTGTTTTGCAAGGCCTCGACCACATTAAAATGTTCCATCATCGGCACATGTTTGTAAGCGCCAGCATGTAATACCACGTCAGGTTGATGGCTTTGCAAAATGCGCTGGATACGCGTCTGGTTTTTCACATCTGCCACCAGGTACACCAGCTCGGTATCTGTCACCCACTGACTAAACTCCTGCTGCAGCGTATACAACGCATACTCTGAAATATCCAGGCAAATCAATTGTGCAGGATGGAAGCTGAGTATCTGGCGACAAAGCTCAGAACCAATCGAGCCCGCGGCACCCGAGACCAGTACTACTTTATTCGCCAGCATACTGCTTAATCCGTGTGTATCCAGCTGCACCACGTCACGCCCTAGCAAGTCTTCCACATCAATCTTGCGAATCTGTGACAAACTGACGCGGCCACTGATCAGGTCTGACATGGCAGGTAAGGTCAATACTTCCATGCCTTCTACCTTACGTGCGGCTTCAACCGCCAAGCGACGCTTTTCATGTCGGCTACCCGGCATCGCAATCATGCAATGCTGGCAATCATGGCGCGCTGCAATCTGCGCCATATCCTCCAGGCCGCCTTCGACCTTGGTATGCATGATTTCACGGCCAATCAGTTTATTACTGGGGTCTATCATTGCCACCACGCGCCATTCAGGGTTTTTGCTTAGTTCTTTAATCAGGTTAAACGATGTGTCTTCTACGCCTATCACAATTACAGGTTTACCCTGTAGCGCAATGCTGTTAAACAGGCGGCGCTCTTTCCAGGCACGGTAAATAAAGCGGCTGCCACCCATGGTTAATAGCAATAACATAGGGTTCATAATTAATACAGAGCGAGGAATGACAATGGAGGGATGCACCAGCAATGCAAATGTTGCACTTAGTAAAGCAGCAAAAGAAACTGCACGCATGATGCGTTTTAGGTCTGGCAAACTGGCGAAACGCCATACACCTTTGTATAAGCCAAAGCTATAAAAGGCAACGCTATGGAAAATAAATATGATCGGTAGGCTTTCCCAGATGTATCCAATAAATTGTTCCGGGATGTGAAAGTTAAAACGTAGTGCAAATGCCATCAACCAGGCGGCAATGATTACAATTGCGTCATGCAAAAAGGCCAGTAACGATAAAAATCTGGAAGGTAGTTTAAGCATGTCGGATATTTTTTAATCAATGTGTGATGTTATCACGTCTTAACACTTTGATTATAGTCAGCGCAATAATCTTGATATCCAGTTTGAACGACCTGTGATTGAAATAATAAGCATCCAAGGCCACTTTTTGTGGAATCGGGATTTCATCTCGTCCGTTGATTTGCGCCCAGCCAGTAATGCCTGGTTTCAATTGATGAACACCATATTCAGTTCTCAAGGCGACAAGGTCTTCTTGATTAAAAAGGGCAGGGCGTGGCCCAACAAGTGACATGTCACCTTTGAGTACACTCCATAGTTGCGGTAACTCATCTAAGCTTGTTTTGCGAATAAAACTACCTACAGGGGTAAGAAAGCTGTTTGGATCACTTTGCTGATTCATTAAATGTGTTGCTAACTGTGGTGTCCCCAAGCGCATAGAGCGAAATTTTGGCATACTGAATAGCTGATTGTATTGGCCAACACGTTGACTCCAATACAAAACAGGGCCTTTCGAGCTCAGCTTTACCAGTAGGTAAGTGGTCAAGATTAGCGGACTTAGAAATACCAACGCTATCAGCGTCAATAGAATATCCAGAATTCTTTTAAATAACATTATTGATAACCGCTCGTTTTATGCCTTCATCAAAACTAATTAATGGACGCCAGTTTAATACTTGTTTTGCCTTAGTCGTATCTATCTGAAGATTACCCAGCAATTGCTGATTCAGCTGCTTCTTTCCAATTAAGGTAAATATTGTTTTGAGTATAGAGATTGGGATCGGGATTAAGCCAGGAGTGCGATGTAATGTTTTACGAATGGTAGAAACAAGTTCGTTTAATGATATATCGTGATCATCTGAGATCAAGAATGTTTGGTTAGCTGAGGCTTGGTGAGTACAGCATAGTTCAATAAAGTGGCAAAGATTATCAATGCTGATAAGGCTGCGCCGATTGTCAATTGCACCAAAAGGCAAAGGTAGCGGCGAACAGCATAGTGACAACAGGGCGCTAAAATTCGCTTTAGGGTTTGGGCCATATACTAGCGGAGGCCGAATGATGGTGAGCGCTGTATTAGACCCCTTAAAAAATTCTTTTAGGGCAGACTCTGCTTCCCATTTGGTTTGTGCGTAATCGTTATGAGGTTCAGGTGTATCACTTTCTGTAAAAGGCCGATTTAATGAGTGTTTACCATTGACTCCAATAGAGCTGAGAAAGACAAATTTTTTGATCTGCAAGTGCAGTGCGAATTGCGCAACTTTTAAAGAGTAATCAACATTCGCTTGCTTAAAAGCCTGATATACATCTGTAGCCGTTTCTTTTAAGACATGAGCCCGACCAGCCAAGTGAATTAAACAGTCATAGTTGCTGTTTTCGAAGCCCGTAGGCGCTTCGTTACGTCCCATGACCCTAATACTATGCCCTTGAGAAAGCAATCGACTGGTCAGTGTTTGACCAATAAACCCACTCGCACCGGTAATTAATATATTCATGGTTTCCGGGCTAAAAATAAAATAAAAAAAGCAAATGCAAAACGGTCACGTAATCGACGTCTGAATTGCCATGAGAATAATGCCAGATGCACTCTGTCCCATAAATTTAGCCGCTGTATTTTCCGGATAGGGGCACTGTGCTGATAATTTAAAATATGAGCTACTAATAAGATTTGATCAACATACCAGCCTTCTTTCAATTTAGCCCATCTCGACTTCATGGCTTTGATCCCGCTATTTGCACCCACTGCATTATCAGTATGTTGCCTATATAAAAGCGTGGGGGTAGGGTCTATATACCACTGATAGCCCCTTGATCTCGCAAAAGCATAAATGAACCAATCATGTAAAGCGACATTATTTAAGCTGCCTTGTTGTTGGGTCAGCATTTCTTGCAGGCTCAGTGCCAGTGCCTGTGTTATAACGAATGTGCAACCAGGGCCAGCTGATTCAAACATATAATCGTATTTTGTTTGTGGCTGAGCTTTATTTATTAATTGACTTCTTCCATCATGCCAAAAAGCTTCCACGCTACTAGAGTAAGCATCCACGTTTTGAAGTCTGATCGCTTTAATAGCCGTATCAAGCTTTTGAGGAAGCCAAATGTCGTCCTGGTCAGAAAAGGCAACATAATCAACTTGCGCAAGGTTTTGTTCTTTTAACAACCTAAAGAAGTTCTGTGCAGCACTTCCACTTCGTACTGAAGGCAATAGTGTGAAAACCTCATGCTTTTGCTTTTTCTGCAAGTAGTCTGCCGTACCATCATCCGACTCGTCATCAGAAATAGTTAAAAGAAGAGTTACGCTCTTCTGATTAATAATTGAAGAGATTTGTTCTTCAATCCACGGAAGTCCTTGATAGCTTGCCAGCAGCACCGCGACCTTAGCGGGATTTTTAATTAAGGATTTCATTTGGGAATGCGTGTTCTTAACTTGATGATGCAGATAAGGCATCTAAATAGCTTTTTACCCAGCGTTCAGGCGTTGGAAAGCGATTAAGTTCATTGAATGAGTATATGCTACGCTGCTGATAAAACTCGAAATCGTTTGCTAGGGCTAAAATTGTTTTAACACATGACTCTATGTTATCACTCTCGTAATAATTTCCTGCTGCACCAACAATAGCTTCAGCATATCCCAATTGTGGAACTATTAATGGTAGCCCGTAGGCCATCGCTTCAATCATTGGAATGCCAAAAGTTTCTGATAGTGAAGGAAATATGAATAGATGAGACGATTTGTAATATTTCCTTAGTTCAGTTTGGTTAATTTCCCCTAGATTCTTGATTGAAAGGTTTTGATTGGAAATTCTTTCTAAAAATAATTGAGCCTCGGGAATTCGTTCACTGACCGTAACCATTATCTGATGCTTTATTGAGTAACTTGAAAGGGTTTTAGACAAGTTAATTAAAAAAGCATGGTTTTTATGCGGATAGAAGCGACTGACAAATAATATCTTTAACTCGCCACTTATTTGACTAAATCTTAATGGTAAATGGGATTCAAGTTCAGATACCAAAAGTTCTCCAATATTCTGGGAAACTGGGTTTGGAATCACATGAATGATTTTATTTCTAAGATAATTACCCCACGTATCTTTCAAGCAGTCTGCTACATACTCGCTTTCAACTACTAAATGTTCAATATTTAAAAGGGTAAAGAAAAATCCAATACGCTTTAAATACTCTTGAATTTTCGTCTTGACGGGAGCAGTAGATAGTAACTGATTGTCAAATAAATACGGATGATGAA
>NZ_DKJH01000015.1:0-4267 GCF_002454655.1 Methylophilus sp. UBA6697 | reverse complement strand
ATATTTTTTAACAAGGCGAGGAATAAGAATAAATTCCAAATATAACCTGAAGCACAGCTTACTAATTAATCTTTCTTTCCTAGGAAGTTTGATAAGTTGAATGTGTCTATTTTTCGACTGTAGTAATGCGTATTCTTGATAGTCTGGAATTAGAATGTAAAAAGGCTCAGTAAGTAACTCTTCTGAGAGGTGCCTGATGAAATTCAGAGAAAGTGTTTTGGGGCCGGCGCCAACTTGATTGTAGAGGTTTATCAGTGTTGCCATAAGCTGAAGTAATAAAAAATGATTAAAGAATGTTGATTAAGAAAACAGGCTTATATTTTTTCCCAATACGGTTTTTTCCCTAACAACATTCTATATTTATCCATAATGTAATGTGTACGGTCTACTCCAACTACATTGAATAGCAGAATGCGTAAATATGCACGTAATAACGCCATTAGGATGAATGCACTTGGAACGCTTTGCCCATGTAAACTCTGGGCTTTGATCAATTCCTTAACTGCTTTAACTGATGAATAGGGGGAGCTACTTACTCCACCTGCTTGCATGCATACAGTAATTTCAGGATAGAAAAGAGCATTATGCAGCTTCAGTTCTCCTAAAAGCAGCTCATAGTCGCCACATATTCTAAAGTCGGTATTAAACAGGCGATTTGAGAACAACGCTTTATGATGTAAAACTCCCTGATGTGGGATGTTCATATGCTTGAAAAAAAGTTTTTTTGTGACTTCCCAATCGTCACCACAGGCATATATTTCGTTTCCTTCATTATTCACCAGCATCACTCTGCTATAAAGAACTTTAGATGTAGTGGCCGTAGCTTGAGTGAAGTAAACGATTTTTTCAATTGATAGATTATCGTAAAAGTAATCATCTGCGCCTAAAAACCATATCCAGTTTCCTCTAGCTAAGCGAACCCCTTTATTCCAAGCATCGTAAATGCCGTTATCCGGCTCCGATATCCAGTGATTAATATGTTGGGAATATGCTTTAATAATCCCGACGGTATCGTCTGAGGAGCCGCCGTCTATAATGATTAGTTCAAAGTTTGGGTTGGTTTGATTTTTGATGCTATCTAAGCATCTTCTTAGCGTTTTTTCAGCGTTAAAAGTGGCGATAATGATTGAGATTTGTGGTGGCTCTATATACATGCTTTGTTTTGGACTTAGTACTTATTGCCTTAAGTCAACTCTAGTATTTCAATAGCCTGTATTTTACAGTTTTTTTACAAACATCACGGATTCGTCTTAATAATTGCAGCGGGGTACGTGTTTCTAAAAAGAATGGGATATTAATTCCCAATGATTTCAAGGCTTTTAATTGCTCTTCTAAAACTTGTATATATGAATCATATAAAAGCTGACTTTGTCTGTTTATTTTATATCCCTCATAAAGTCTTACCGCTTTCTCTCCAACGAGTCTCAATGAGTGAAAATGATAAAAAACAGGCTTGAGTATCTGTTGCTCCATGTAGTAACTCACATTCCATGGCGCTAGAGTTCTGTTTTTTTGTTTTAAGACATGAACATCTTTTCCAAAGAGCTGCGGCCACTTATTTAAGTACTTTTGGTCTCCGAAGCGATCTTTTTCAATGCGTGCATAACACCACTCTATGCATGCATCCTGCCACCAATGCATTACTTGAAAGGATTCAATTGAGTTTGTGAATGTCAAAAACTGGACACAAAACTTGCCACTCAACTCCTCCCATTGAGCATATTCAGGCGCAAAGGCGTGCTCAGTAATAAGCACCTTTTTCTGCGACTTTTCTAACTCATCAAAAAAGGGGGTAGGGCTATCGAAAAAAAACAAATCCGCATCTAAATATGTTACACGCTGAGCCTCAGGGGCTAGTGTAAATACAGATTCGGCTACAAAAGGAGTCATAGTCCAGCAATACTCACCTTTTGTACGAGTGCTCTTAACAGATAGCAAACGTTCATTCTCAATAGACTCTAAAGCAATGAGTTTAACATTCGATAGTTTCAGGTTAACTAATTGCTGCTCCACTTTTTGATCCATGCATACAATCCATAAAGTGAAGTCTCCTGCATATTTCATCAAAGAATCATGTAGGCATAAGCCGGAAGGTAAAAAACCACTGTCAAATAAAGTAACGTAGTGTTCCATTTTTATATTGTTTGTTTTTTGCTTTAACTAATATTTAGCTGATGTATCTCTTGATTTTGAGCGCTAATGATTTAAGTCTTCTCCGAAGTGTTATTTTATTTTTTTCTCGAAAAAAAGACTCAAACTCTTTTCTAGCAAATTCATTCTCTACGATTTTTAGTTTTTGAAGTTTGATTGGTTTAATTGAAACCGTTTGATTGTAAATATCAGTATTTGAACAATGAGTGCCAGAATTATCAAATCCAATATTTTGAATTAAGCTTTGACCTGGATATAGAGTAAGAAAATTTTTGATAAAACACGTGGCATGCCATCGAATAGCCCAAGAGTTGTTTTTTCCTTTGATTTGATCCTCTAACATCCTACTAAAAGGATAAGTATGGTTAAAGTCAAACCTATCAATAAGGTTTTGATCTTGAAGTGACTTTAAAAGTTTTTTACCATCCGTCTCAAAATGCTCCCAAGCTCTTTGCCAAGTCGCCCATCCCCAACAGTCTGCACCTCTGATAAAAAAGCTTTCAGGAAGGGCGTTCGTTGTAGGGTAAGTATAGCCATGAATGCTGGCAACTTGTGCTTCATCCTTATAAACTTCAAGAGCATTATTCATGTAATCAAGAAAATAAGGCGACGTTACAATATCATCCTCTAGTACAATTACTTTGCCATATCGGTTACAAATGTTTGTGACGCCGTCAATAATTGAGTTTGCTAAACCATAGTTTTTGTTCCGCTCTACAACAGTTACGGAATTGAAACCCTTAACGGATTTTATGTATTTCCTTACTTCTTGAATATTGGTAATTTCTGCTTCAGAGCGAGGGCCATCGGAATATATGAATAAATCCGAATCTACTGCAAGTGCATTTGCTTTTAAGGCTTGAAGTGTTTGTTTGGTATGCTCAAGTCTGTTGTAAACAAAAAGAACTATTGGCGCAGTTTTCAAGCTAACTCTCGATTTTTGTAGAAAAGAGTATTGTATGTTTTAGCAAACAATACATAGTTTTTAGTTTTCATGAAATTATGTATCTTAAAATCTAGATTCTCAATGTTATCAAGATTCAGCTCTTCAACTAAAACCCAGTCTGGTCTGTAAAGTTTCCAATCGTTTGACTCTAGTACTTCTAGGTCGAGCCCTTCTACATCAATAGTCATGAAGTCTATCTTAGTATTTTTAGGTAAATTATGGGCTAAAATTTCGGATAGTGGGGAGACCTGTACGTTTTTTGTACCTACATGTTTGTATGGTGTGTGAGATAGTCTTTCTTCGAACATGGATTTGCTGAACGTGTTTAAAGCTGGTTCATCAAATTGATAAAACTCCAGCGTTGCATTCTTAGATGCTACGCCAAGGTTTAAATTTATATCGCGGGGCCTCTGTAAGCGGAACAATTGAATTGCATCAGGATTGGGCTCGACATTTATACCTGCCCAATTAAGATTTTTGTAAAAATAATAAGTGTTTGAAAAGCGGGTTGGATGATGGGCACCAATATCTACAAAGAAACCACTATTTTTACGATCAAAGATTCTAGCAAGAATTATATCTTCACCTTCTTGTGCGTAATAATGTGAGTACTTTTTCTCAAGTATGCGATTTTTGATTTTTTCTAAAATATATAACACAGCAAAGTCCTGCAGAATATTGATCTAGTGATTTATTGTCTCAATATCAATTACTTCATCTACCAGCCCCATAATTTCGGGGTCATGAGTGATGAATACAATTATCTTATCTGATTTGTTTCGAAGAATACTCTGAAGTATTTGATTTTGTGTGGCTTTGTCTAAAGCACTCGTGCTTTCATCAAAAATCAATACCTCTGGATGCCTAATTAAAGCCCTTGCAATAGCTATTCTTTGACGCTGACCACCAGAAAGATTCTTACCCTGATAATTTACTCTATGGTCATATTTNNGGCTGAGCCCATAGAAATATTATTTCTAATCGTATCATCAAAAATTGCGGGTTCTTGATTTACTAATATGATTCTTTGTCTAATTTGTTCAGTACTTAAGTCTGCTATGTTGTGTTGATTGATAAAAACTTGACCGCCTGTTGGTTGGTAAAACTTCAAAAGTAAATCAATTAAAGTCGACTTTCCAAGGCCGGATTTGCCCGTAATGGCATAGCTTC
>NZ_DKJH01000016.1:0-36605 GCF_002454655.1 Methylophilus sp. UBA6697 | reverse complement strand
GCATGGCATGCAAGAGGTCATCGGTTCGATCCCGTTTACCTCCACCAAAATTTGTCAGTTGTTGTTATCGGTTAGTTCCAAGGTTTTGACCCCATCGTCTAGAGGCCTAGGACACCTCCCTTTCACGGAGGCGACCGGGGTTCGAATCCCCGTGGGGACGCCAAAAATCACTTAGTGATTTCTAGCAGTAAATTCAATTATGTAGAAAATCCATATGTGCTGATGTATCGCACATATGCGAAAAATCTGTTTTATTTCTTAATACACTCTCACTAGCAAGATCATACGAAAAATCCTCAGGATTTCTACGTGCGGGATAAATTATTCGTACTGCGCTGTCAGGGTAAGTTATATCTCAAGCTGGCCCCCAGAAAATCATTGAATCGGCGCTAAAGATTTAAGGCTTATCGAACGTTAATGCTATTAACGTGCACCCATGATGGGATTCGGCATTCATAAAAATAGAAGGAAACAAATATGCTATCGAAAATAACCTTACTTGCAGTGCTGCTGATTTCAACGGTGGCTTATGCAGCCTCTGAGCCACTCTCCGTACCAGAACCCGAAAGCATGAGCTTGATTGTCATGGGTTTAGGGCTGATTGGCGTGATCGTGGCTAGAAAGAAATAGTCCTGAGTAGTCAGCTGAAATAAAAGGCCTCACTTAATGTGGGGCTTTTTTATGCGTATTGCGAAGATACGCCTGAACGTATAAAGGGGATGCTAGATTCTTGTGTGATATCACATGGCGATAAAAAGCCCGGCAGGCCGGGCTTGATATTTCTTCGCTTTAGCTTTTATCCGCGAATATTACTTTGCGCAGAAAATTGCGATAACTCTACATATGGCTGAGGCTGCCAGCCTGCTGCGCGGTGTTCTGCCACCACATTGGTGAAAATTCCGCCACGCACATAAAACTTGGCAGTCACGCGCATGAATTTCGGATCGATCGCGCTGACCAGGTCATCCAGAATCTGGTTGGTAACGGCTTCATGAAAACAACCTTCGTCACGGAATGACCACATATACAGTTTGAGGCTCTTTAATTCCACACACAATTTGTTGGGAATGTAGTCCAGGTAAATCACTGCGAAGTCAGGCTGGCCGGTTTTCGGGCACAGGCAGGTGAATTCCGGCACTTCCATATGAATATGAAAATCGCGGTTGGGATTCGGGTTATCAAAAGTCTCCAGCGTCTTTGCCGCTTGGGCTGTTGGCTTGCCACCGAGTAAATGTTCGTTCATTGCACTCATGTTTGTTGATTGTTTCTTGATAAAAATGGGTATTATACCGCTTAAGCAACCATTCAAATTCTTATAAGCGGTTTTCTTACTTTGCGTCTGACTCATTTAAAACTGGCGGGGTTCAAGTCTTTTGTCGATCCGACCACCATACATCTGCATGGGCAACGTGTGGGTGTGGTTGGCCCCAATGGCTGTGGCAAATCGAATGTCATGGAGTCCGTGCGCTGGGTGCTGGGGGAGTCGTCTGCCAAGGAAATGCGTGCCGACGCCATGGATGCCGTTATTTTTAATGGCTCGTCCAATCGAAAACCGATCTCTCGGGCCAGTGTTGAACTGATTTTTGACAATAGCCTGGGGGGCGCCAATGGCGAATGGAGTCAATACGCCGAAATCTCTGTCAAACGGGTGATTGAGCGCGATAAAGGCTCGACCTATTACATCAATAATATTGCAGTGCGCCGACGCGATGTCGCTGATTTGTTTTTAGGCACTGGCCTGGGCGGGCGTGCTTATGCCATTATCGGTCAAAACACCATTTCACGGATTGTAGAAGCCAGGCCGGAAGAGTTGCGTGTATTTCTGGAAGAGGCCGCCGGCATCAGCAAATATAAAGAGCGCCGGCGTGAGACTGAGCTGCGTTTGCGGGATACGCGTGAAAATCTTGAACGCGTAGAAGATATTTCGCGTGAAATGAACAAGCAAATTATCAAGCTGGAAGCGCAGGCGTTAGTGACGCAAAAATTTCAGGCTTTGCAACAGGCACATCAATTAGCCGAGGCGCAATGGTGGTGGCTACGTAAACGCGACGCCGTGTTAGCACATGAAACGGCCTCACAAGCGGTTGAGCAAGCCGTGAATGCCTTAGAGGCGCAAATGGCCAGCTTGCGCAATCACGAGCTGCAGCTTGAGCAGTTACGCCAGCAACATCAGGAAACTTCCAATCAGTTACATACCGCACAAGCCGCATTTTATGAGGCGAATTCGCAGGTCTCCACCCTTGGACTGCAGGTGAAGCAATCTGAAGAGGCGCGGGATCGCTTGTTGCAAGAACAGCAGCAATTATTGCGGCAGATGGAGCACAGGGCGCAGCAGCACAAACAGCTGCAAATGCAGCTGGTAGAAAAAAATAGTGCACTGACCACAAGCGAAAGCTCGGTAGCGCAGCATGCACTTGATTTGAACAGCATGCAGCAAGGCTTGCCAGAGCAAGCGAGCCAATTGCAGGTGGTTCAGCAAGCTGCAAATCAGGCACAGCAAGCCGTACAGCAAAGCCGCCAGCACATGCAACTGGAACAAAATAATGTGAATTTTATCCAGCGTAACCTGGCTGAAGTCGCACAACGTTTACAGCAGTTGCAGAATGAACTTGGGCAGTGGGCCTTGCCGGACATGCAGGCCTTGGGCGCGCATCAGCAGCAGTTGGCTGAGCAGCAAGCTGCCTTGCAGCACGACGAGCTGCAATTGGTGCATTTGCGTACAGAAGAAAATACGCAGCAACAGGCGTTGCAGCAGGCGCGCCATGACTGGCAACAGGCCCAGCGCGCGCTGCATCAATTAGAAGCCGAGATTCAGTCGCTACAGAAACTGCAGCAAAGTATGAAGCAGGATCAGCAATTAGGTCCGTGGCTGCAAAAGACAGGCATGCAATCAGCGCAGCGCTTGTGGCAGGCGATACAGCTTGATAGCCAGTGGCAGCCCGCCCTGGAGGTATTCCTGGGGCATAAGTTAAATGCGGTATTACCGGAAAATCACCCTGACTGGTCGCAATTGCCGCATCCGCAAGCGGCTTTGGCAGTTGCCCAAGCGGCGATCGCGACTGAAATATTGCCAGAGCAATGGCATGGTTTGCCTAGTCTGTATAGTTTATTGACGATCAAGCAAGCAGACGTCTCTGCGGCCTTGCAGCACTGGCTGGCTGGGGTGTATGTGCTAGATGACGTGCAGCAACTTTCGCATTATCAAGCCAAATTGCCAGCAGGGGTAAGCTTGCTGACCAAAAATGGCGATGTTTACCAGCGATATAGTGCCGTTTTTCATGGACGCCAAAATCAAATGCAAGGCGTGCTAGAGCGTCAGCAGCAATTGGATACATTGCAGGCAGGTTTGAGCCAGTCGCAAGACGACGTCACAGCTGCGCAGCAGCAAGTGCAATCGCTGGAAACCAGTTTGCAGGCAACGCGCCAGCAACAACAGCAAAGCCACCAGCGTATTAAGCAGCTAACGAGCAGCATGCACGAAGCGCAACTGCAGGTATCACGCCTGCAACAGGCGCATGATAATGCCTTGCGCCGCCAGACCGCCTTGCAACAAGATATTGCACAGGCTGAAAGCCGCCAGGCTGGGCTGAATGCGGAAGTTGCACAGGCGCAGGCAACGATTGCCAAACATCAAGCACAATTTGCCGAGCTAGAGCAAGCCGCGCGTGAAACACAGACGCAAAAACAGCAGGCCGAGCAAACCTATTTTAATTTGCGTGATACTGTACAGCAGGCTGAAAAAGCACATCAGTCACAAGTGTTTGAGCAAACGCTGCTTAAAAATGCGGTGGGCGATTTACAGCAGCGTTTGACGCAGAATGAACAGGAAAGCCAGCACTTGCAGCATCGCCTGCTTGAAACTGAGCAGGCATTGGCGATTAGCAATATGGAAGCGCTCAAGGCCAATCTGGCCCACGCGTTGACGCAGCAGCACACCTGTGAACAGGCACTTGCGCAAGCGCGAAACCAGTCTGCGGAGCAGGAGGGTGCATTACAGGCGCAAGAGCGACATCGCTTGCAAATCGAGCAGCAATTGCATCCACTGCGGGATGCCGTAGAGCAACGCCGCCTTAAGCAGCAGGAGTGTCGCCTGCAAGTGGAGCAATGCCAGTCCGCTTTGGCTGAAACCGGTCTGGATGAGGCGCTGATTCAGCAAGGCCTGGACTTGGATAGCCAGGCGCAGGCCTTGGCGCAAAATACCCAGAAGCTACAGCAACAGATACAGCAACTGGGGCCAGTGAATATGGCGGCGATTGAAGAGCTATCGGTGGAGAAAGAGCGCAAAGGTTACCTGGATAGCCAGTTAAAAGATTTGCTGACTGCCAGTGAAACGCTGGAAGAGGCCATTCAGAAAATTGACAGGGAAACGCGCGGCAAGCTGCGTGCGACCTTCGATGAAGCCAACCGCAATTTTGGCGAATTGTTCCAGACCTTGTTCAATGGCGGCAATGCCAAACTTGAATTACTTGGTGACGAGATCCTAGATACTGGTGTACAGGTGTTTGCGCAGCCGCCAGGCAAGAAGAACACCACTATACAATTACTTTCCGGTGGCGAAAAAGCGCTGACGGCGATGGCGCTGGTGTTTGCCTTATTCAGATTAAATCCGGCCCCATTTTGCCTGATGGATGAAGTGGATGCACCGCTGGATGACAGTAATACCGAGCGTTTTTGCCAGTTGGTACGTGTGATGTCAGAAAAAACGCAATTCCTGTTTGTGTCGCACAACAAAATCACGATGGAGATGTCACAACAGTTGATTGGGGTCACGATGCAGGAGTCTGGTGTATCGCGAATTGTCGATGTTGATATCGATGAAGCGATACGCATGCATGCGGCTTAATGCCAGTTTTGTTGTATTATTATGCAAGCGTTATTAAGGATTGTAAGGTCACATGTCTGATTTGTGGATGATATTGGTGTTGCTTGGGGTCAGCATCGTTCTGGCAGTGGTAGTTTTTAACTGGTGGCAGGAAAAAAAATATCGCAGAGATGTTGAATATCGTTTTAGCCATACCCGTGGTGATGTTCTGGATAGCGACACTTCTTCTGTGAAAACCAGTGATGCTGCTAAAGCCGATGGCTTGAAAAAAGAGCCACTTAAAAAAGCCAGCACGGATAAACATGTGGTTTCAGAAGACGTCGAAGGCTGGATGTCTGAGCCACGCGTGCGCCAGTCTGCCAAGGTTGAACCTGACTTCACGGTAGGTGAGTCCGCTAAAGCCAGAATTAATGCAGCGACAACGGCAAGTTTCGATAAAAATGGCTTGAATTTAAACAAGCAGCCTGGTGAAGCAGCAGTCGCTGCGTCGTCAAAAGTGACGCCAGCCAAGACAGAGCCTGCCAGGGTTGAGCCTGTGAAGGTCGAACCCGTTATTTCAGCCAAACCTGAGGCAAGCGCGCCCGTCGCGCAATCTTTTGATGACATCCAGCAACCAGCCTTTGAACAGCCCACTTTAGATTTTCCTGAAGAGTCTTCAGTAGACGATGAAGATGACTCCGTCCTGACTGCGCACATTGAAGAGTCTGTGCTGCCAGCAGCCGTACACACTTCCATGGATTGGGTTGGGCTGATCGATGCACCGCTGGGCGTGATGCTGGCAGAGCTCGAAGACATGCAAGCTGAAGTCAGGACCTTTCCGCAGCATGCAACGTTGTGGGCACAAAGCTCGGCCACTGGCGACTGGCAAGATGTGCTGGCACTGGATGCCAAAGCCCTGCAAGACCAGACACCCGCCAGCCAGGTTGCCTGTAGTTTGCAGTTGGCCGACCGCGGTGGCCCGGTGGATGAAGAAACCCTTAAACGATTCCAGAAGTCCATGGAAACCCTAGCGCGTGCGCTTGGGCTCACTGTGCACTGGCAAGGCGGTTACGAGCCGTCACAACAATCGCAATCTATTGACGCATTTTGTATTGAAGTCGATAAAGCAGTCGAATTTCATGTGCTGGCTAATCAGGGCATGTTCCACGCGACCAAGTTACGGGGCCTGGCCGAGGCTTGTGGTATGCAACTGAGTGTAGATGGCCGCTTTGAGTCATTCAACACAGAAGGCCAGCTGGAGTTTTCTGTGCGTAACTATGAAGGTAAACCGTTTTCGGCGGATATGCTGAAAACGGCCGTGATGACTGGCGTTACGTTCCAACTGGATATCCCGACCACGCCAAATAGCTTGCGTGTGTTTGACCATATGGTGGATATTGCTGCAAGCATGGCGAGCAGTTTAAGTGCCAGCATGATTGATGTGAATCGCAAGGCCATCGGCGATGCACAACTGGATAAAATCCGCCAGCAACTGAAAAATATCTCCAATGCCATGGCTGCGCAGGGGATCACTCCTGG
Organism: Methylophilus sp. UBA6697; assembly: GCF_002454655.1. Lineage (NCBI taxonomy): Bacteria > Pseudomonadati > Pseudomonadota > Betaproteobacteria > Nitrosomonadales > Methylophilaceae > Methylophilus > Methylophilus sp. UBA6697. The sequence goes on along the minus strand of NZ_DKJH01000016.1, from coordinate 30,265 downwards.
CAGCAGCCACGCCAAACGCCTGTTCTCTTAATATGCCAGCTCAAGAAGCTGCGCTGCTTTTACAACAGCTTAAGCAGCGCATTGCCGAATACGATTATCACTACTATGTGCTTGATGCGCCGCTGGTCAGTGATAATGAATATGATGGCATTTACCGACAGCTGCTTGATCTCGAGCAGCAATATCCCGAATTGATTACGGCAGATTCGCCCAGCCAGCGTGTAGGTGGCCTGGCGCTGGCTGCATTCGACAGTGTGCAGCACCGGCAGGCCATGCTGTCGCTCAATAACGCCTTTAGTGACGAAGAGCTAGAGGCATTTGACCGGCGTGTACGTGAAGGCGCAGACCAGTCGCAAGTAGACTACGCAGTGGAACCCAAATTCGATGGTCTGGCGATCACGCTGACTTACGAACATGGCGTGTTTGTACAAGGCGCGACGCGTGGCGATGGGTATACCGGCGAGAATGTGACGCATAACCTGAAAACCATCCGTGCCATCCCCAGTCGCCTGAATATTGCACATCCACCCGCATTGCTTGAAGTGCGTGGTGAAGTGCTGATGCTGAAAAAAGACTTCGAAAAGCTAAACCAGCAACAAGCGTCTGCCGGTGGCAAACTATTTGCCAATCCGCGTAATGCCGCGGCAGGTAGCCTGCGCCAGCTAGACTCAAATATTACGGCTAAACGGCCCTTGCATTTTTTTGCTTATGGCCTGGGGGCTAGTGAAGGCGTACCTGCGTTGCATTCGCATGCCGAGGCCATGCAATACCTGGCTGATTTACGCTTCCCGGTCTCTGAGTTGCGTGGCGTTAAAACTGGTGCGCAAGGCCTACGTGACTATTATGCCGAGATTGGCACCAAACGCAGTAGCCTGCCATTTGATATTGATGGCGTGGTCTACAAGGTGAACGCTTTTAGCCTGCAGGATGCGCTCGGTTTTGTCTCACGTGCACCACGCTGGGCAATCGCCCATAAATTTCCCGCCGAAGAGGCTGTCACGGTGGTGGAAGATATTACCGTGCAAGTAGGGCGCACTGGCGCGATTACACCAGTGGCGCGCCTGAAGCCTGTATTTGTCGGTGGCGTCACCGTGACTAATGCCACTTTGCATAATGAGGACGAGTTACGCCGTAAAGATATTCATATCGGCGACACAGTGATTGTGCGGCGGGCAGGTGATGTGATTCCTGAAGTGGTGGCTGCCAAGCCTGAATTACGACCGGCAGACGCACGCGTGTTTATCATGCCATCCATATGCCCGGAGTGCGGGTCACACGTCGTACGGCCGCAAGACGAAGCCGTGGCACGTTGTACCGGCGGCCTGATTTGCCCGGCGCAGCGCAAGCAGGCGATTACGCACTTTGCCTCCCGCCGCGCCATGGATATTGAAGGCCTGGGTGAAAAACTGGTGGATCAATTAGTTGAACGCGACCTGGTGCATCACCTGGACGATGTTTATCGCCTGAACTTGCCCGTATTGAGCGAATTGGAGCGCATGGCTGAGAAGTCTGCGCAGAATGTGCTGGCCGCCATTGAAAAAAGCAAACAGGCCACCTTGCCACGTTTTATTTACGCGCTAGGCATACGCAATGTCGGTGAGGCAACAGCCAAGGATCTGGCGCAGCATTTCGGTAATCTTGATGCTTTGATGGCCGCAGATGTGGACGCGCTGATGCAAGTCAACGACGTCGGCCCGATTGTGGCCGAAGCCGCTTACCAGTTTTTTCAGGAACCACACAACCGTGAAGTCATTGCCGAGATGCGTGCACTTGGCGTGCAGTGGGCCGATATTGCCAAAACAACCACATCAGCCACATTTGCCGGAAAAACCTTTGTACTCACTGGCACTTTGCCCACGCTCAAACGCGATCAGGCACAGGCGATGATTGAAGCGGTTGGCGGTAAAGTTAGCGGTAGCGTTTCAGCCAAAACCAGTTATGTGGTGGCTGGCGCCGAGGCTGGCAGTAAGCTGGAAAAGGCGCAGCAACTGAATATACCGGTGCTGGATGAATCTGCTTTACTTGCGATGTTGCAACCCTCTGCAACGCCGACAGACTTAATTGAAGCACCTGCGTTAACACTCTCAGAAACCTCACTCACCCAATCGGATTTATTTTGATATGAATTCAAGATTAACTTTAATAGTATTGTTTAATTTATTGATTATTAATGAATCAATGGCTAAAGATGCTGCGTTGGAAACTTGCGATAGCGCGGTAAAAAACCAGCAGTATGCACAAGCCATCCAGGTCGCCGAGCAACACGCCAGCCAGGCAGAGTTCTGGCTGTGTAAAGGCCGTGCACAATCCGGGCTGGCCCAAAATGCCGCTGCGCAGCAAAGTTTTAAACAAGCCATCAGCTTGAAACCGACAGGGCTGGACTTGATTTCTGCCCATATGTTGCTTGGTAACGCACAGCTTGAAGCTAAAGTGCATGACGCCGCGCTCGAAAGTTATCAGCAAGCCCTCAAATTCAGCGAGCAGCAAAATATGCGCCGCTATGCGCGCATTGCACACAACCTGATTGGCGAGGCATATTTCGAGATCGGCCAATACGCTGAATCACTCAAGTCATTTGAAGTCGGCGAAAAACTCGCCATGAACGACGACGAGCGCGCTGACAGTTTCATTCACGAAGCCATGGCCTACCAGAAACTGCAACAAGTAGATAAAGCCATCGAGCACCAATTAAAAGGCGTCATGATGCTGCGCAAGTCTGGCACACCTGATCAATACGCAGAAGCCAGCCTGACCTTGGGTCAGCTGTTTTCAGCAAAAAAAGATTACGTGAGTGCAGACAAAACCTACCAGCGCCTGATGGAATATGCCCATGACAATGGTGGTGAGTTCTATGAAGCTAAAACCGCGATTTATTGGGCAGAAAACAAACGTGCACAAGGCGATGCCGCGGGCGCTGCGTTATTGGTTAAACAAGCTGAAACCATTGCGGCCAAGTTGAAAGATGCTGAACTGGACGAATTGCTGGCGAAAACCAAATAGGTTACGCGCAACAATCAACGCCGTGATGTCTGCATCTTGATCCATGAGCAATGACTAAAGATGACCTAGTCTGAGTGTCACTCGACATTGCCATTAAAATGCACTAGCATTTCGCCGGCATCAATTTAATTAATGTATATATATCAGGGGAGATTTTCAATGAAAGCGATCGCTATGAAAAGCATCGTAGGTGCGGCATTGTCTGCATTTATGCTGGCAGGCACAAACATGGTACATGCCGCCACATACAACTTTAATTTTCCAAGCTACACTTCCAATGTGGTGAGTTCTGTCGGCTCTCTGTCAGCAATAGATATCGGCTATTTCTGGTCTGTTTCACGTGGTGATCAAGTGAGTGAAACGTTTAGCGGATCCGGCCTGTTTGGCACGACCAGCCTGGAACTGGAGTTGAATGTCACTCAGAATGTGCTGTCACAAGGCGCGTCAGTAGATTGGGATGTACTGGTCAATGGTGTTGATGTAGGCGATTGGTCATGGACAAGCACCAGTGGTACCGGCCTGACATATTTGAGCTACACCTTTGCGGCGATCTCTGGCGAGTTCAATTCGCTGGCACTGGTTGTGAAAAATGAAGTGCCTGGTGGCCTGGGCTCTATTGCATTAGGTGTGAATACAGAGGCGAGTGTGAGCAACAGTGTAGTGCCTGAGCCAGATACCTTAGGCTTTTTGCTGGCAGGCCTGGCAGTTATTTCTTTAGTGCAACGCAAGCGTGCTTAATTCGGTTAAGCACGCAGTGAAAAGGCGCCTTGAGCGCCTTTTTTTGTTTTTGAAAGCCTGTTCTATCGTCCTAACGCCTCACTTGCAAAAGATTTACCTTTTTGCTGGAATCCCCTGTAAGGTTTCCCTGTCATATGCGACAAATAAGCATACACAATCAGGCAGACAGGAAATTTTATGCTACTGGATAACAATCGCCGCAATCCTAGCGGTATTTTGCCTTCAGAAATCACGCCACAAGCCGTGTTTGAGCAGCGCCGTAATGTATTAAAAGCGGCGGGCGTGGCGGCAGCCAGTCTTTTACTCCCTACGCAGGCGCACGCGGCACAAACGCTAGACTTTCAGAAAACAGCTTATGGCAAAGAAGAGAAGCTGACCAGCGTTGAAGATGTGACCAGCTATAACAATTATTACGAGTTTGGCACAGGCAAGGAAGACCCGGCCCGCGAGGCGGTGTTGTTTAAGCCGACGCCGTGGACGATCAGGATTGAAGGCGCGGTGAAGCAGGCGAAGACCATCAGTATTGAGCAACTCATGAAACTGGCACCACTGGAGGAGCGCATTTACCGTATGCGTTGCGTGGAAGGTTGGTCTATGGTGATTCCGTGGGTTGGGTTGCCGCTCAAAGCGCTTATCGACTGGGCGCAGCCAACCGGCAATGCCAAATATATTGAGTTTATTTCTTATAACGATCCACGCCATATGCCTGGAGCACGTATTCCAGTGCTGGATTGGCCTTACAACGAGGGTTTGCGCATGGATGAAGCCATGCAGCCGTTAACGATTCTGGCGGTTGGTTTGTATGGCAAAGTGTTGCCTAACCAGAATGGGGCGCCTGTGCGCCTGGTGGTGCCATGGAAGTATGGTTTTAAAGGGGCCAAGGCCATTAGTACGATTCGTTTTGTTGAGCAGATGCCGAACACCTCCTGGATGAAGGCGAGTGCACGCGAGTATGGTTTTTACGCCAATGTGAATCCGCAGGTGGATCATCCGCGCTGGACACAGTCTTCCGAAAAGCGCATCGGCGCAGGCTTGTTTGCCGGGCGCATTAAAACCAGATTGTTTAATGGCTATGATGAAGTAGGGCAGTTATATGCCGGTATGGATTTACAGAAAAATTTCTAGCATGACTATGCCGCAATGGTTCTCTGCATGGTCAGCAAAGGCAGCAATCAAATATCTTAAATGCCTGATCTGGCTGGGTGCACTTATCCCTGTTTCGCGCTTGATTTACCTGGGTGTTAGCGATGGTCTTGGCGCCAACCCGGTCGAGTTTATTGAGCGCTCTACCGGCACCTGGGCATTGGTGTTTTTACTGCTCTCGCTCAGCATCACGCCGCTCAGGCATCTCACGCAACAAGCCTGGCTGATTGCGGTGCGTCGCTTGCTGGGGCTATGGATGTTTGCTTATGCCTGCCTGCACGTGACGACATATCTCTGGTTGGATTACCAGTTTGACTGGGCCGATATTGTGAAAGATATCGTCAAGCATCCTTACGTGCTGGTGGGGGCGGCTGCCTTGTTGCTGACCTTGCCCCTGGCAGCAACGTCTAACCAGCGCGCGATAAAAGCACTCAAGCAACGCTGGAAAAGCTTGCATAAGCTGGTGTATGTGATTGGCGTACTGGTGTTGCTGCACTTTTGGTGGCTGGTGAAAAAAGATGTGACTGAGCCTGTGATTTACAGTCTGGTATTTGCGCTGTTGATAGCACTTCGTTGGCTACCTTTCTCAAGTAATAGAGAAAGTTAGCGGTAATATGTAAGGTGCTTTCTAGATTGAAGACTAAGTAATACTACTTCAATCCTGGAAAGGCAGCCGCCCATGTTTCAATATTTCGTTCGTCACTCTTTCGTTCTCAAATATCAATCCCTGATTTTAACTCTCCACACGGTGAATGACTGGCTACCGGGTTTGCTCTTACGCCTGATCTTGGCCTGGGAGTTCGGTGAAGCAGGGTGGGCCAAGCTGCACGGTCAAAACTGGTTTGCAGATTTGCAATTTCCTTTCCCGTTTGATTTGTTGCCCGCGGAGGTCAATTGGAATATTGCCATGACCTTTGAATTAGTCGGTGCTGCTGCGCTACTGCTGGGGCTGTTTACACGTTTTTTCAGCCTCAGTCTGATGGTATTGACCGTGGTAGCGATTGCTAGCGTGCATTGGCCAGAGCACTGGAGCAGTATGGCGGATTTATTCAACGGTTACCGTTTTGAGGACGTGGAGGGGGATGGGTTTGGTAACTACAAACTGCCGCTGATTTACCTGTTAATGCTGTTGCCTCTGGTGACGCAAGGGGCCGGAAAATGGAGTTTTGACCGCTTGTTGTCACATCTATGTGACGGTCGCCGATGACAGTTGTTAATGTCTGGCCTTAGCCATGAATTTGTCTTGACATCAATTTGCTTTTTGACACATCATCGTAAATATAAAAGGGAGCAATCAATGCTGGATTGACTCCCAACTAAAATTCTTCGGGGGTGTGTCATCTTAACAACCGACGGGCAGAGGGTGCCTAGTTGTCGGCAGTTAGATTTTGCACTGCGGTTGTGAAAGTATGCGATGTCTATAGTAAATATCGAGCCAAATGCAGTGGTATTGGCAGGTCAGGTCTTGAGTGCGTCACGCAGTTCGGAGGCTTCAGCGCGCTTGAACGCTTCTTTTGGCCTTGGCGCTTCTTTGGGCGTAAGTCACGCCTTTGATCAGTGGCGCTCACTGGTCGATTATTCCGGTTTTTATATTGCAGCAGAGACCGATTCTCTCGGCAATTGCCGCTCTGTTATGGTCTGCCATACACTTGAGTCGGGGTGTGACTTGTGGGCTTGCCTGCCACTGATCACACATGACCCGATTAAATCCATCCTGGCGCAGCCTGCGCCAGAAATTACTCAGCGTACGATACAGATTGCCTGCCATGACAGCCAAAACCGCTGGCTGGAATGCAGTGCCCATTACTTTAGCCTCGAGACTGGTGAACCGCGCAGCCTATTGCTGGTGCGGGAGATCACCAATGAACAGCAGTCTGCTTTGGCGTTTCAACAAGAGAAGTTACGTGCGATTGCCTATGAACGCTTTCAATTTTCTATTCTGGAGTTGATCCTAAAAGAACAGGATGCGGTCAGGATTTTAGAAAAAATGGTGCGTGATATTGAAGCGATGCACGCTGATGTGTATTGCGCGCTGGTGTTAACAAAAAATCTGGGCAAACTGGTACAAACCGTGATTGCCCCCTCCTTACCGCAAGCATTGCTGCAAACCTTGCGCCAGTTGCAGCTTGAAGCCGGTAATGGCTCACTGGCAACTGCCATCGCCATCAAGCAGCGGGTGATTGTCGAAAATGTGATGACGCACCCTTATTGGGGCAATCACCGGGAGGCTGCATTGGCCTCAGGCGTGCAGGCAGGGTGGTCTGAGCCTATCTTAAATGCAGATGGTGAGGTACTGGGGGCGTTTGCTATCTATTATCGCCAGCCACAAACGCCAAGTGCGCTTGAGCAATCCATGATAGAGCAGGCGACCAAACTGATGAGCCTGGTGGTTGATCGCCACTTGTCACAAGAGTCGATTCAAAGCCTGGCCTACCTGGAGCCTGTCACTGGCTTGCCCAACCGCAAAAGGGCTTATGAGGTGCTGCAGCAATTACGTGCGCAGCCTGCTACCGATGCGCATTGGGGCGTGGTATATATCGACCTCGATCACTTTAAATGGATTAATGAGGCGCATGGCCATGCCGCAGGCAATAGCTTGTTGCAGCAAGTGGCAGAACGGTTGCAAAAAGTGGCCGAGCCGCACTTTACTGCTTGCATGGGTGGCGACGAGTTTCTGGTCTTGCTTTCAGGCCTGGCGGCATCCGCGGATAAAGCGTTGCAGCAGCTATTATCGATGCAGCGTAAACTGCAAAAGGTGTTCGAGCGCCCGTTTAAAGTCAGCGGTCAAAAATTGCCGATTACGGCCAGCATGGGCTTATGCAGCTTTAACGATATCAGCACGGGCGACACCGATTATGTGAAAGCCGCCGATATTGCCATGCATAAAGCCAAGCAGGGCGGGCGTAACCATGCCTGTGTGTATCAGCCAGGCATGCAGACTGAAATTGCGACGCAAGTCATGCTTGAAACAGAGTTGCGTGAAGCTATCGCCCAGCAACAGTTGCGCTTGCATTACCAGGTGCAGGTCGATCATACCGGTCGCCCGTTTGGTGCAGAAGTCTTGTTAAGGTGGCTGCATCCGCAGCGGGGCTTGATTTCACCGTTGCAATTTATTGCTGTGGCTGAAACCAGCGGCCTGATTATCGAAATCGGCATGTGGGTGCTAGACCAGGCTTGCGCCCAAGTTGCGCTCTGGCAACAGTCATTAAATACCCGCGAGCTGAGTTTATCGGTCAATATCAGCGCGCGCCAATTTTGCCAGGCCAATTTTGTGGCGATGGTCAAAGCCTGTATTCAGCGCCACCAGATTAACCCCAATGCATTGCGCCTGGAGCTCACAGAAAGCGTCTTGCTCGAAAACGTGGATGATGCCGTGCGTATCATGGCCGAACTGAGCCAACTGGGGATTCAATTTTCGCTGGATGACTTTGGTACCGGTTATTCGTCGCTACAGTATTTGAAGAAGTTACCGCTGTATCAACTTAAAATCGACCGCTCGTTTGTGAATGATATTGTCACCGATAGCCATGATCGTACAATTGTGCGGACGATTATTGCCATGGCACAAAGCATGTATCTCAGTGTGATCGCTGAAGGTGTGGAAACACAAGAGCAGATGGAGTTGCTATTGAATAACGGCTGCCGCCGCTATCAGGGCTTTTTGTTCGGTAAGCCGATGCCGATTGAACAGTTTAACGACTGGTTGCAGGAAGCGCTGATTTAGCGGATCGATGGTGTTGCTGCGCTGGTTGTCTCTTGGCTTGTTTCTTGTGCCGGTGCTGAACTAGATGCGGCGTCTGTTGACGGCGATGTGGCATCCACTGCACCAGCCTGTATTTCTTGCCTGTTAGCCACATTGCTGGTTTGCTGGGCACTGCTTTCAGCCGTTAAAATTCGGATAGTCATGCGCGTATTCATTGCTTGTGCCAGCGCATTGTCACTGCTCGACACAGGCTTGGTCTCTGCCATGCCGATGGCGGTCAGTTGTTTACTGGCAATGCCTTGCGCTACCAGGCTGGCGGTGATATGCGCTGCTTGTGCTGCCGTTAATTCCCAACGCTTGGTTTCTGCATCTGCCTGACCACTAAACAGTTGTTTATCGCTATGGCCTTCGACCTGTATGGTGCGGTATTCGTTTTTTAGCTGCGCACTCAGTGCATTCAAGATCGCTGGTGCTTGTGCGCTATAGCTCGTCTGATTGTTGTTAAACAGCAGGTTGCTTTGAATATCAACCTCAATCCCGAGTTCAGACTGGTACACCGTGATCAGTTTCTGTTCTATCCATGGCGTGAGTGCATTCGCCACTTGCTGGCCGATCGCACGTACCTTTTCCTGGTCGCGCAGCTTTTTCTCTTGATATAAATAGCTTAATGGCAAGGGCTTGAGCACGGAGCTCTGGTTCTGCAACGTGGCTTGTGTCTGGGCTTCAGGTGCATCCGTTTGCCCCGGTTTGCCTTGAAACGCAGTGACCACGGCACTGGAGAGTGCGCGGTATTTATTCAGGTTGATGGTCGAGGTCGCGTACATCACCACAAAAAAGGCAAATAGCAGGGTGATAAAGTCGGCGTAAGAAATCAGCCAGCGTTCGTGGCTTTCATCATCCTCATCCAGCTTCTGGCGTCTGTACATCAGGACTCCCGCAGGTGCAGGTAGGACTCAAGGCGCTCAGTGACCAGTTTAGGGTTATCCCCGCGGGCAATCGACACCCAGGCATTGAGCAACATCTCACGTCTGGACATTTCGTGCTGGACATGGCCTTTTAATTTATTTGAAATCGGCAAAAATACCAGGTTAGCCAATGCCACACCATAAATGGTGGCCACAAAGGCAACCGCAATGCCACTACCGATTTTGGCCGGGTCAGACAGGTTTTCCATGACGTGAATCAGGCCCAGTACAGCGCCCAGAATACCAACTGTTGGCGCATAACCGCCAGCAGCCGACCAGATTTTGACGGCTTCGCGTTCCTGTAATTCATAGTAGTACATATCAATGGCACACACTTCGCGAATACGGTCAGCGGGCGTACCGTCAACCAGCAATTGCAAGCCTTTGCGTACGAAAGGATCTTGCTCGCGCTTGATATAACTTTCCAGCGACAACACGCTTTCCTTGCGCGCCTGCAAGCTCCATTGATTGATTTTAATGGCGAGTTTTTTTCTATCGTCCTGTGGGTGCACAAACACCAGGCGTAGCATGCGCATGCCTTTGATGAATTGCTTGAATTCGGTTTGCAGTAACACCGCGCCAGTCGTGCCGAGAATGACGACGACAAACGCTGCAGGCTGCATCAGCGAGTTAAGGTGACCGCCGTCGATGACTTGACCAACTACCAGTCCGGCGAGGGCGATGACCAGCCCGGCGATACTGCCCCAGTCCATCAGGCCACTCCGGTCCAGGATTTATCGCGCATAGACGCACGCAAGCGCGCCACTGCCTGGCTATGCAACTGGCAGACGCGTGATTCTGAAACGCTCATAATGGCGCCGATCTCTTTCAGGTTGAGCTCTTGCTCGTAATACAAGCCCATGAGCATTTTTTCGCGCTCGGGCAAGTGGTCGATCGAGTCGATCAATGCCTCGCGGAAATCACTCTCCAGCAATGATTTGACAGGGTCACTGGTATCGTCATCGACATAACGGTCAAGAAAGTGCTCGCCGCCATCGTCGTCCTGAAAATCTTCGTAGTAAATCAGCTGGTGGCCCTGGCAATCACTCAAGACATCATAGTAGTCATCCAGCGTGAAGTTCATATGCTTGGCAATTTCGGACTCAGTTGGCGGACGGCCAAACTTTTGTTCCAGTTGCTGTACGGCGACTTCGATATCGCGCATATTTTTGCGAATGCCGCGTGGCAGCCAGTCAGCGCCGCGTAACTCATCCAGCATGGCACCGCGCACGCGCTGTGACGCATAGGTTTCAAATTGTGCGCCGTGATTATCTTCGTAACGCTGAATCGCATCCATCAGGCCGATCATGCCAGCTTGCACCAAGTCATCGAGCTCGACGCAGGAGGGCAGCTTGGCTTTTAACTGATAAGCCATTTTTTTGACCAAGCCGCTATGCTGTTTCAGCATTTGATCTGTATTTTGAGTCTTGCCTTTAGCGGTATACATGTTTTTCCTCTTTTTACTTTAGGCAACAGCCAGCGATGGCGTGGTGATCCGTTGTTTTTCGAGACGATGTGCCACTGATTTAAACGCCAATGCGGTCTGTCCAGCCTTGGCGACCTCTGTCTTGGCATTGCCTGTTTTTTTCTGCGCGGCACCCGCTGGCTCTTCTAGCGGCATCGCGCCGATAAAGTCCAGGGTGACGCCCAGAAACTGTTTGCATACCTGGTTCAAACGCATAAAGTATTGTTGACCCTGATCATGATTGGCCCCTGTGACAACCACACCCAAAGGAATCTGGCCATGTTGCTGGCTGATATGCTTGATCGTCGTATAGGCGGCTTTAATGGCCGCTTCAGATCTGTCCATTTGAATCACCAGTTCATGCTCGGCAATCAATGGCATCATCAAGCTGTGGTCTTGTGTATCCAGCTGTGCTTCTATCATGACGGTATCGTAATCGTACGAAAGTTGTTTCACTATACCGTCCAGCTGCACTTTTAAATCTTGAGATAAAGGCGAGGTTAACAGGTCATTTTCAGCCAAACAGGTCAGGTCATAACCTTGCGGATGTTTGAGAATGGCGCGTTTGAGTGCACTGTTGTGCGTCACAATCGACTCTAATGAGTGCGCGAGCGCTGGCTGGCGGTTCGCGTGTATCAACAGCAAGCGTTGCTCAGGGGCAAGCATGCCCAGTGCCAGATTGCGCATCCATGGCGTGGCAGGCTGGCCATTGGCGCCGATCACACTGATAATCCGTGCCGACGTCTTGGCCATAATGCGGCGCAAACCATCCGCCTGGTCGCGGTAATTAAACATGTTGCTGCTCCTGGCCAGCCGTTTGCATCATGCTGGAAATTACCAGCGGCAACTCTTCGTCCAGGTACTGGTAAGGCAAACTGGCCTGATGCGGCGTCAGCACGCGTTCGATCAGTGCTGGTTTGTCGGCCACTTCAATATCTTCAGGCACGCGTTGGCCACTGGTGGTGTAGAACAAACGCATGCGTTCGCGGATCAATACATCCAGCACGTTGCCAATCGCTGCGGCTTCGTCCAGCTTGGTGACGATACAACCAGCGATATCATGTTTTTTGTAGCTACGCATCACATCGGTCAGCGTGTCACCGGTAGAGGTGGCATTCAGGCACAACAATTTCTGAATTGGGCTATCGGCTCGGCTCAGCATGGAAAGCTGCTCAGTCACGGCTTGATCACGCTGGCTGACGCCTACCGTGTCTACCAGGATCATATGTTTGTTTTTCAACTCATTCAGTGCAATTTTCAGGTCTTCTTCGTCTTTGACGGCATGTACCATCACGCCCAGGATCTTGCCGTAGATACGCAGTTGTTCGTAACCACCGATACGGTAGCTGTCGGTGGTGATCAGGCCCAGGTTCTGGGTGCCGTGTTTCATCACATAACGTGCGGCCAGTTTGGCCGTGGTGGTGGTTTTACCAACACCTGTCGGGCCAACCAGGGCGTAGATGCCGCCACGGTCCAGCAATGCATCCTCGTCGTCCAGTGTATGCAGGTTACGGCTAATCACTTCTTTGGCCCACATTGGTGCTTTGTTGACATCAATGTGTTGTGGCATTTTTTCAGCAATCTGGCGTGACAGTGAGGCGCTGAAGTTGGCAGAGAGCAGGGTGCTCAGCACTTTGGACTTGGCCGGGCTGTGTTGCAAGTGATGCTGCCAGGTCATCGCGCTCATCTGGGTTTCAAAATGGCTACGCATCTGACGCATTTCCTGCATCATGCCCATCATTTTGTCTTCCAGTGTTTGCGTCGCCACCTGATAAGCCTGTTCTTGTTGCTCGCTATGCAGTTTCAGCATATCCATGATGGCACCTTCATTGGCGGCGGGCTCTTCAGCCACTGGCGTGTTGTTTTGCACGCCAGGTGCAGACATCGCCGCTTGCGGCGCTGCCTGGCGAGTCGGCTGGCCTTGTGCATTCACAAAGTCCAGCAAGCTGCGAGATTGATCCGTGCCCATATCGGTCGGCGCTGAGCTGGCGTTGGATGCAATATCCGTTTCCAGCATGGCCATGATTTCGGTGCCGCCATTGACACTACGGTTCGCGACAATAATGGCATCGTCCCCTAATGCCTGTTTGACTTGCGCCAATGCTTCACGTGCATTTTTGCCAAAAAATCTTCTGATGTTCATATTATTGCGCTCCGATTAAACTGGTGACACGAATGGATTTGTTATCTGGCAGCTCGTCATGCGACAGCACTCTGAGATGCGGGACGGTTCTTCTTAAAAATCTGGATAAAGCCTGGCGTAGCGGGGCAGCGACCAGCAGAACGGGTGTCAGGCCCATTTGCTCTTGTTGTCTGGCAGCGACTTCAGTTTGTTGCGACAGTCTTTCTGCAATGCCAGGCTCAATCACGCTCTGGTTGGACTGATTGTTTTGCAAGGCTTGCAACAACAGTCTTTCCAGTTGGCCATCCAGCGTCATGGCGGTAATTTCATTACTGTATGGGAACAGGTCCTGCACAATGGCGCGGCCGAGTTTGATACGCACCATGGACGTCAGGTCATTGGTGTCCTGGGTGTATTGTGCATGGTCAGCCAGTGTTTCAAGGATGGAGCGCATATCGCGGATATGTACGCCTTCGTTAAGCAGGTTTTGCAATACTTTTTGCAGGCTGGACAGCGTAATCATTTTTGGCACGATTTCTTCAATCAGCTTGCTGGAGTCTTTGCCCATATGGTCCAGCAACTGTTGTACTTCCTGACGGCCCAGCAGTTCGCCTGCATTCAGTGAAATAATATGGTTGAGGTGGGTGGCAATCACCGTGCCTGCGTCGACCACGGTATAGCCCAGGCTTTGGGCATATTCTTTACGGTCTGGCTCAATCCATACCGCTGGCAGGCCAAATGCCGGGTCGGTTGTTTTCGCGCCATCAAGCTCGCCGGTGACGGCACCTGGGTCAATCGCCAGCATCTGGCTGAAGTTAGACTCACCACTGGCCATTTCTACACCTTTCATAGTGATGCGATAGGCGTTTGGTTTCAGTGTCAGGTTGTCGCGGATATGTACCGTTGGCGCCAAAAAGCCAATTTCCTGGGCAAATTTCTTGCGGATGCCTTTGATACGCTTGAGCAGTTCGCCGCCCTGGCCTTTATCCACCAGAGGAATTAGTCGGTAACCGACTTCCAGGCCGATGGTGTCAACTGGCAGCACATCGTTCCATGTTGCTTCTTCGGCTTCGCTGGCTGGCGCCAGTTTGTCTTCTGGCTGCGGTTCCAGCACGGCTTGCTGTTTGGCTTTTTCCTGTTTTTGCTTCACGTTATAAGCCAGGCCACCCAACAGACCACCCAGACCGAGGAAAGCCAGGTGTGGCATGCCTGGGATCAGGCCGATGCCGCCGATAATGCCGGCGGTCACGGTCAGCACACGTGGATTTTCAAACAGTTGGCTAATCAGCTGGCCACCAATATCTTCATTGTTGGCCACGCGGGAAACCACCACACCGGCAGCGATTGAGATCACCAGTGAAGGGATCTGTGCCACCAGGCCATCACCAATCGCCAGCATGGTGTAGTTTTTAACCGCTTCATCAAAGGCGAGGTCATGTTGCACCATGCCGACAATCAGGCCGCCAACAATATTGATGATGATGATCAAAATACCGGCAATGGCATCACCACGCACATATTTACTGGCACCGTCCATCGCGCCGTAGAATTCTGATTCCTGGCCAACTTCTTTACGGCGGCGGCGGGCTTCGTCTTCGCCAATCAGGCCTGCGTTCAGGTCGGCGTCAATCGCCATTTGCTTACCAGGCATCGCATCCAAAGTGAAACGGGCGCCGACTTCAGCAATACGGCCAGCACCTTTGGTGATCACGGTAAAGTTAATAATGGTCAGAATCACAAACACGACGATACCGACGGCGTAGTTACCGCCAATCAAAAAGTGGCCAAACGCTTCAATCACTTTACCGGCCGCATCCGGGCCAGCATGGCCTTCAGTCAGCACCACGCGGGTAGAGGCCACGTTGAGCGCCAGGCGCAGCATGGTGGTCATCAGCAGTACGGTAGGGAAGGCGATAAAGTCCAGCGGCTTGGTAGTTTGCAAGCCTATCATCAAGACCAGGATAGACAGTGCAATATTAAAGGTGAAGAATACATCGAGCATGATGGCCGGTAACGGCAGGATCATCATGGCCAGCAGCAATACAATAATGAGTGGCGCGGCGATTGCTCGTCCGTCCATTTTCCCCATCCATTGTTGCCAATTGTTCATCGTAAACTCCTCAGCCTGCAATTATTCAATCACTGCCGCACTTGCTGGCGCGGCATTTAGCGCATGTGGATCCAGCGCGTCTGGTACTGGCACGTTGGCTGGCATCGCAGGACGCACGCCACCATGCTGTTTAAATACACGCAGCTGGAACACATAGGCCAGAATCTCGGCCACTGCTGCGTAGAGTGTTTGTGGAATCTCACGCTCCAGCTCGGCATGTGCATATAAGGCACGTGCCAGTTTTGGCGATTCCAGCGTCATGACTTCATGTTCAGCGGCAATTTCCTTGATCTTTTGTGCAATCACATCTGCACCTTTAGCGACCACAATCGGCGCACCGTTTTCACCTTCTTTATAGCGAATCGCCACCGCATAGTGGGTTGGGTTGGTAATCACCACATCTGCCTGCGGCACATTGCTCATCATTCTTCTGCGGGCCATCTCGCGTTGTTGCTGGCGGATACGGCCTTTAATCTCAGGACTACCTTCTGACTCTTTAGCTTCATCCTTCAGCTCTTGTTTGGTCATTTTGTGTTTCTGCGCATATTGATAGAGCTGGTAGGGCACATCAATCACGGCAATCAACACCAGCGCAGAGGCAATGGTCAGAAAGCCGGTGACCATATAGTCACTTACAGTGCTGATCCCGGCGGCAAGAGGCATCTGCGACAAGCTCAGCATAGGCTGCAAATCTTTTTTAACGATGGTGTAGCCCACAGACGCCACCAGAATTGTTTTGGCAATCGATTTCAGTAACTCGACCAGCGAGTTTTTGGAAAACAGATTAGCCAGGCCTTTAATCGGATTGAGCTTGCCAAAATTAGGCACCAGTGATTTTTGTGACATCACCCAGCCACCGACCAGAATCGGTGCCGCCACGGCTACTGAGACAATAATCACGCCCAGTGGCAAAAATGCCCACAAGGCTTGCTCAACCACTTTCATCATGTGCACGATCAACAGTTGCGGCTCAAAGGCCATGGCATGGTCAATGCTCAAGCCTTGTCTCAACACATTCTTCATGGCCTCACCCAGTGGACGGCTCAACATCATGATGGCCATGCCAGTGGTAAACAGCACCGCACACGCAGCCAGTTCGCGAGAGCGGGGAATATCGCCGTCTTCGCGTGCCTTCTCCAATCGCTTGGGGGACGCGTCTTCGGTTTTTTCCATATCGCTGTCTTCAGCTGCCATGTCCTCGACTCTTTCGTTTCACAGATACAACACACAAGTTGTATTTCCTGTGAGTGATTATTGGCTAGAAAAACGCTTTTTTATGTCTGGAATAAAAGGGCTTATTGACCGCTTTCTATCAGTTGCGGCTTGCCAGATGTTAAGGAGTGCAAATAATAAAATTATTATTCTTTTTAAAACAATATGTTATGAGGTTTGTTTGGTTTTTTTGAGGTGCAACCCTAAAGTTTTAGTTTGTGCTGTCGTTAACCGGGATAGCACAAATAGTTNNAAACAGACAAAAAACAGTTGTTTACGGAATACAACAGGAAAACTTTAATTATTTTTTGAATTGGAATCAGAATAATGCTGCGAACATAGACGTAAAGTTGTTGCGGTGTAACATTAAAATTACGCCATAACTTATTGATATTTATAGTTATGGTGATTGCCATGTAGGGGTTTGTAAGACAAACACCTACGTGGCTGTTTTCGTCTGTCTTACAAAAGAAACCGACAAACCCTGATTGTTGCTCTTCATGATTGCGCGCAAAGTACGCCTAACGCTCAGGCGGACTTAAATTAACGCTAAAAAAACGGAGACAAGATCATGAACATGCAAAACGATTTACTCGCTGAAATCAAAGATGCCAACCTGAACTATCTGATGTTGGCCCAACAACTGATCCGCGCTGACAAAGCCACTGCGATTTTCCGCCTTGGTATTAATAAGGAAATTGCAGACCTGCTGGAAAACCTGACTAATCTGCAATTACTGAAACTCTGTAATACCAATATGTTGCTGACTCGCTTCCGTTTTGATGACAGCGAAATCCTGGGCATGTTGACCAGCTACTCCAAAGACCCAGCGCAAGCGCATCTGCATACTGCAGTACTGATGTCTGCACAAGCTGCGGACTCCACTGTATAACAGTGTAGACGTTTCCATCTGTCGATAAGAAATAGAAAAGAGGGTTATCATGCAAAAGAAGAGTGTAGTAAACGAAGCAGAACAAATTCAACTGGCAATGCAAATGATTTCATTGGGCGCACGCCTGCAATTGCTGGAATCCCAAACGACATTGTCACGCGAGCGTTTGATCAAGTTGTACAAAGAAATGAAAGGCGTTTCTCCTCCTAAAGGCATGTTGCCATTCTCTACCGACTGGTTCTTGACCTGGCAGCCAAACATTCATTCTTCCATTTTCTATAATATCTACCGCTTTATGGTGGATTATGCTGGCGTAGATGGTATCCAGGCGATTATCAAAGCCTATACGCTCTACATGCAACAAGTTCAAAATCCGGATGCTGCACAACAAGATGAGCCAGTCTTGTCATTGACCCGTGCCTGGACACTGGTGCGTTTCATCGAAAGCAAAATGCTGACAACTAAAGTCTGTCATTGCTGCGGTGGCCAATACATCGTCAACAGCTACGATTTGAACCAGAATTATGT
Organism: Methylophilus sp. UBA6697; assembly: GCF_002454655.1. Lineage (NCBI taxonomy): Bacteria > Pseudomonadati > Pseudomonadota > Betaproteobacteria > Nitrosomonadales > Methylophilaceae > Methylophilus > Methylophilus sp. UBA6697. The sequence continues at coordinate 12,387 of NZ_DKJH01000016.1, read as the reverse complement.
ATGTAACCTGTGCCACGTTCCTTCACGTGCCGGTAAAACCAAAAAAGCCAAAGAACTCAGCTACAAACTGGTTTCAATGACTGCTTAACTGGTTGCAAACAGGTGTTTGATATTGCCTGTGAAATGAAGGATTTAGCATGCACTCGATAAAATTGCCGGCAGAGGCGTTGCCATCCCAACCCTGGGTTCAGCGTCTCTTGCCAAAACGATTGTGGTGTCAGGCATTGCTAATCCAGTGTGTGAGTATGCTGTTGATGACGGGCCTCGCGCCTAGCGTGATCAACAGTGTATTTGCGTTTGAATTGCTTAGTCTGGGTATTCAGCTGGATTCCATCTGGTTCTGGTTATTGCCGCATTTGTGCGTCGTCAGCGTATTGGCGAGAGCCGCGCGCATGCCGGTCTGGTGGCGCTGGATACATGTGGCTTTCCCGGTGGCCGTTGTTTTCATGCAGCAGGTTGCGTTACCGGCCAGTGTTTATTTTGCCGGGTTTGTGATGACATTGGCGCTTTACTGGTCTGTACACAATACGCGCGTCCCGTTTTACCCCTCTTTTCCTGCGACCTGGCGTGCCTTGCAACGCATTCTCGAGCAACATGCCGGTGACCAATCCTTGAAAGTGCTCGATATCGGTAGCGGCATTGGTGATATTGCAATGTTTTTAGCCAAACAGCGCATACACGATGAAGTGTCCGGCATTGAAATTGCCCCGTTACCCTGGGCCGTGAGCGCCGTGCGCGCCTTGTTTTCCGGCACCAGCGTCAAATTTACCTTCGGTGATTACCGCGCCATCGATTTTGCCAGTTTAGATGTGATATTTGCCTATCTGTCTCCAGCTGTGATGCAAGACGTCTGGCAAAAAGTGCAACAGGAAATGCGACCAGGCTGCCTGTTTGTCACCTCGGAGTTTCCGGTGCCTGACATTCAAGCCGAGCATATTGTGTTCCCCAGTGCCAATTCGCCAGCCTTGTACGTCTACCTCAAAAAATAGTGTTATCACGCTGTCACCTCGCCTCGACGGCCATCGCTGATGGCCTTATTCGGTATTAACCCCATTGAAACGACAGACGTTTCCATTGTCACCAGTGTGATTTAACTGGCTAAATGCCTTTTATTTAAAAAAATGAATCGGGGCGTGCATTGCTATGCTTTCCACAGTTAACTGCTAAAAGTGGAGTCAAAGCATGTTTGTGATCATTGGGTATGTAGTCGTTTGTGGCATGGTCTTTGGGGGCTATGCACTCGCTGGCGGCCATTTGGGCGCCTTATGGCAGCCACTGGAAGTCATGATGATTTTTGGCGGCGCGTTTGGGGCCTTTATTGTCGGTAATGATACCAAGGCCATTAAAGCCACTATGAAAGCTGTGCCCACCTTGTTTAAGGGGTCTAAGTACAACAAGCAGTTGTATATGGACTTGCTGGCCTTATTGTTTGAAATTCTCACCAAAATCCGCAAAGACGGCCTGATGTCGATTGAAAAAGACATTGAAGACCCTGAGTCCAGTGCCTTATTCACTAAATATCCCTCCATTGTGCATGACCATCATCTGGTCGAGTTTATCTGCGATTACCTGCGCCTGATGGTGTCCGGCAATATGGATGCCTTTCAGGTCGAGAACCTGATGGATAACGAGCTGGAAACCCACCATATGGAAGGCCACGTGCCTGCACATTGTATTGCCAAACTGGGCGACGGCTTGCCGGCGTTTGGTATTGTGGCGGCGGTGATGGGCGTGGTGCACACCATGGAAAACGTGGCTTTGCCACCGGCTGAGCTGGGTATCCTGATTGCGCACGCGCTGGTGGGGACTTTTCTCGGTATTTTGCTGGCGTATGGCTTTGTTGGCCCGCTGTCCGGTTTGCTGGAGCAAAAGCTGGAAGAATCCAGCAAGAGCTTTCAAACCGTCAAAGTGGTGTTGCTGGCCAGCCTGAATGGTTATGCACCTCCGATTGCGGTTGAGTTCGGCCGTAAAGTCCTGTATTCGACCGAGCGTCCTGGCTTTACCGAGCTGGAAGAGCACGTCAAACAGGCTAAATCCAAATAAGTGCAAGATTAAGACCGCCGGGAGAGCGTCATGGCAGAAGAACATATTGCCCCGATTATTGTTAAAAAGATCAAAAAGGGTGGCGGTGGCCATCACGGTGGTGCCTGGAAAATTGCTTATGCTGACTTTGTGACAGCGATGATGGCGTTTTTCCTGTTGATGTGGTTGCTGGGGTCTACCTCGAAAGCGCAAAAAGAAGGCATTGCCGAGTATTTTCAAACGCCTTTGCATATGGTGTTGATGGGGCCTTCACTCGGCCAGAGTGATTCGGCCTTGAAAAATACCGGTGGTAAAGATGTCACCAAAAAACAGGGTCAGGTCAAGCCGGTAGAAGGCGATCCAGGCAAGCTGAAGACGGTCAAGCTGGAAGATGTTAAAGAAGTCTTGAAACAGGCCGAAAAAGTCAAACTGGAGGCATTAAAAGCCAAGATTGAGCAGGCCATCGAAGACAACCCGACGCTGCAACAATTTAAGTCTCAGCTCAAGCTGGATATTACCAGTGAAGGCCTGAGGGTGCAGATTATTGATGAACAGAACCGGCCCATGTTTGAAAATGCCAAAGCCGAGTTACAGCCTTATGCCAAAACGATTTTGCGCGAGATTGGCAAAACGCTGAATGGCGTGGATAACAAAATCAGTTTATCCGGGCATACCGATGCAGCGGGTTATGCCAATGGCGATCATGGATACAGTAACTGGGAGTTGTCTGCTGACCGCGCCAATGCCTCACGGCGTGAGCTGATTGCGGGCGGTATGGATGAGACCAAGCTGATGCGTGTGGTTGGCCTGGGTTCGGCCATCATGATGGATAAAGAGAATCCGTTTAATCCGATTAACCGCCGCATCAGTTTAATTGTGATGAACAAGGAAACCGAAGAGGATTTACTCAAGGATAACGAACAGATTTCTGTCAGTGAGCATGATAAAACGCAAGTAGAAGCATTGCAGAATAAAGCGGAAAAGCCTGCGCCCTGAAGAAGGACAGGGAAAATGGGTGAAGAGGTTGGCGGTTAAAGCGTACAAGAAATAAGTCATTTTTACATTGTTTATTTCTTGATTGAAAAACAGGGAAATCAGGCAAGATAGGACCACTATGAAAACATTGCCCATAGAAGAGTTAAGAGAATTACTGGCCGCGGTCTCGCGTCACGGTGACTGGCATCTGCTCGAAATCGAAACCGATTTGCAGCAAACCGCCTTTTTACTGAATGAAGCGATTGAAAAGCTGGGTGCCAGTTTTATGACGGTATATGCCCAGTTAATGGAGCAGCAGGCAGCGGTGCAGTTGCTGGTTGAGGCTGGTAAGTTGCAGCCTGAAGAAATGCAGCAATTGCAGGTGTTTCAGGACAACATCGGCCAGGAAGTGAACAAAGTAGTGACTGGCATGCAGTTTCAGGACATGACCAACCAGTTGTTGCAGCGCACCATCAACCGCGTGCATGGCTTAAAAGATTTGTTACATGAGCTGTCCAGTCATCAGTTTCCGATGGCTGCTGATGACGAGCATGAAGAAATCAGACGCTTCATCATGCAGCTTAACCAGAATTTTGATCAGGGTAGCCAGCATCTGACCGGCAATTTACGCAAGTCAGTGGATCAGAAAAACTTGGCTACCGGTGACATAGACTTATTTTAATACAGCGGCGTTTAACGAAATTAGTGAAAAAGGCGAATCAAACATGGCGAAAACAATTTTAACAGTAGACGACTCCGGATCATTGCGTCAGATGGTGGCTTTTAGTCTGAAAGCTGCTGGCTATGATGTCGTGCAGGCCGTAGATGGTCAAGACGGCCTTAATAAAGCCAAAGAGAAAACGGTGGATCTGGTATTGACCGATCAAAACATGCCGGTGATGGATGGCCTGACACTGATCACCAATTTGCGTACGCTTGCTTCCTATCAAAGAGTGCCTATTCTGATGTTGACCACAGAGTCTTCTGACGAAATGAAAGCAAAAGGTAAAGCCGCAGGTGCCAATGGCTGGTTGGTGAAGCCTTTTGATCCAAAGCGCCTGATTGAAGTTGTCCAAAAAGTAATCGGTGCCTAAGCGCCGCTGGTAAAGGAACTGGAGTAAACAATGACAGTGGATATGAGCCAGTTTTACGAGGTGTTCTTTGACGAAGCCGAGGAGTTGTTGGCTGAAGCAGAGCACCTGTTGCTTGGTATCGATGTGGAATCGCCAGATGTTGAGCAATTAAACGCTATTTTCAGGGCGGCACACTCTATTAAAGGCGGTGCTGCGACCTTTGGTTTTATGGACATGACAGAAATTACGCATGTGCTGGAAAACCTGCTCGATAAAATTCGCAAAAACGAGATGGCGTTGACCACCGAACACGTTGATGCATTTTTGGCTGCCAAAGATGTGATCAAGATGCAAGTCGATGGTCATCGCCATGGTTCAGATGTGAATGCTGAGCAAGTGAGCGATGTGGCCATGATGCTGAAATCACTTTCAGAAGGTAAAGCCGCCGTCGCGGCTGAGCCTGTGGTGGCCGCTGCCAGCGCTGAGGCTGCACCTGCTGCAACGCCAGCCGCTACGGCTGCCGCCGAAGTGGCGAAAACTGCATTGACGATCACCGCTGAAGAAAAAGCCAAGGGTATGACTCTGTATGACGTTGGTTTGCCAACCGTCACTGAAAAAGACCTGGCTAACCTGAAAGATGAGCTGGCTTTGTTGGGTGACGTCGAGGTTTATCAACGCAGCGAGAATGTACATGCTGTGCTGATTAAAACGGACTCTAGTGCCGATGACATTGTGTCTATCTGTTCATTTATTGTTGACGCCGATGCCCTGGTGATCCAGGTAGCGGGCGATGCTGCCAGTGAACCAGCCGCTACGCCAGCCGAAGCTGCAACAGCGGCTGCGCCAGTTGAGGCAGCCCCTGCGGCAGAGGCTGGTTATGGTTTCTTTGATAATGATCCGATTATCAAAACTGAAACAAAAGCTGACGATGGCAGGGTGCAAGTCGCTGAAGAAATGGGCTATGGCCTGTTCGCCAGCAATGGCGAAGAGCAGCAGGAAGAGGGCTACGGTTTCTTTGCACCGTTTAAACCACATCCGGATGCGCCTAAAGCACAAATGATCGGTGATGATAATGCAGCCGCTGCAATGGCAAAAGCCAAGGCAGAGGCTGCTGCAACCGCTGTTGCCACGCCTGCCGAGGCCGCACCGAAAGAAGAGCGTCGTCAACAGGGGCGTCGTGAGACTGATAAACCTGCTGCCGCACAAAGCGCAGAAAGCACTTCGATTCGTGTTGGCATCGAGAAGGTTGACCAGTTGATTAACCTGGTTGGCGAGCTGGTCATTACACAAGCCATGATTGAGCAGCGTGTGAATGCCCTCGACCCGGTGGATAACGAAGCCTTAATTAATAGCGTCAGCCAGTTGACCCGCAACACGCGCGACCTGCAAGAGTCAGTGATGTCGATTCGTATGATGCCGATGGACTTTGTGTTCTCGCGCTTCCCACGTATGGTACGTGACCTGGCTGGCAAGTTGGGCAAAAAAGTGGAATTTGTCACCAGTGGTGCCACCACTGAGCTTGATAAGAGTTTGATTGAGCGTATTGTCGATCCATTGACCCATTTGGTACGTAATAGTGTGGACCACGGTATTGAGAAACCTGAAGTCCGCCGTGAAATGGGTAAGCCTGAAAGCGGTACTTTAACCTTGTCTGCTGCACATAAAGGCGGCAGCATCGTGATTGAAGTGACTGATGATGGCGGTGGCTTGAACCGTGACAGAATTCTGGCCAAAGCGGCCTCAAATGGTTTGCCAGTGAATGAAAGCATGACCGATAACGAAGTGTTTAGCCTGATTTTTGCACCAGGCTTCTCTACGGCTGAAGTGGTCACCGATGTGTCTGGCCGCGGTGTGGGCATGGACGTGGTGAAACGGAATATTACCTCCATGGGCGGTCATATCGAGATTCGCTCTGCATTAGGCTATGGCACAACGATTTCAATTTCGCTGCCACTCACCCTGGCGATTTTGGACGGCATGTCTGTGTCGTTGGGCAAGAGCGTTTATGTGGTGCCATTGAACCTGATTGTAGAAACACTGCAACCACGTGCCGAAGACCTGAAAACAGTGACCGGCGAAGGATTGATGGTGCATGTGCGTGGCGAATATTTACCGATTATCGCCTTGCATGCCTTGTTTAACCATCCGACCCAGATCACTACCCCGACTGATGGTGTGTTATTGATCCTGGAAGCCGATGGTAAGAAATCCGCTTTGTTTGTCGACCGTTTGGTTGGCCAGCAGCAAGTGGTGATCAAGAGCCTGGAAACCAACTTCAAGCGCATTCCTGGCGTCTCTGGCGCCACCATTATGGGCGACGGGTCGGTGGCATTGATTCTGGATGTGCCAGCCATTATCCAAATGGGGCAAACCACAAACTACGTGACTGGTGGCATGGCGTTTTCCAACCAGAATTATTTAACTTCACAAAATACCATCAATGCATAAGGAGCATATGCAATGAGTACAAGCACAGAAATGAGCAATTCCTTAAGCGGCAACGCAGGCAATGGCTTGAAAACAGCGGCGGGTGAGTACCTGACCTTTGTCTTGGGCAGCGAGCAATACGGCATCGAGATTCTTAAGGTGCAGGAAATTCGCGGCTATGACGCGGTGACCCAAATTGCCAACATGCCATCCTTTATTAAAGGGGTGATTAACCTGCGTGGCAAGATCGTGCCTATCGTCGATTTGCGCATCAAATTCAACCTGGGCAAGGTCGAATATAACGAATTCACCGTGGTGATTATTCTCAACCTCAACGGGCGTATTGTCGGCATTGTGGTCGATGGCGTGTCTGATGTGCGTGAGCTGCGTGAAGAGCACCTGCGTGAAGTGCCATCATTGGTGACCCGCATTGACACCAAATATATCGTCGGCCTGGCGACCATTGAGCAAGAAATGCTGATCCTGGTGGACATCGATAAACTGATGACCAGCGATGAGATGCAATTGATGGAAGCGGCTGTACATTAACTAACATTATAAAAACGTGCACAACAGCAAAAACATAAGCGCGATTACTCTAAACAGAGATATTTTCCAAGGATAAAATTATGTTTTCTACCATCGTGAACAAGCTGGCGGCAGGGACTCGGGATTATCGTAACAATCTGGATCAGGTGGCTGAATTCAGCGCGCTGAAGTCTGAAATCAACAAAGCAAGAGCGATTGTTGAGCTGAATGCCAAGGGGGATATCAGCCAGGTCAACGACAATTTGTGCCAATCGCTAGGCTACAGCGCAAAAGAGCTGGTCGGCCAGCATCACCGTGCTTTACTGACGCGTGAAGACGCTGGCAAGCCGGACTACGAACAGTTCTGGAATGCTTTGCAGGGCGGTAAATCTCAAGGTGGTAGCTTCAAACTGAATAACAAAGAGGGGCATGAGGTTTGGTTCCAGGGCTATTACGCGCCTGTGATGCAAGGCTCGCAACTACGTAAAGTGGTGGCTTATCTGACTGATGTGACGGCGGATAAAAAGCGTAATCTGGCGCTGCAAGAAGAAGAAAAAGCCTTGAATCAGTCTTTTGGGGTGATGGAATGTGACCTGAAAGGCAATATTCTTGAATGCAACGATGTGTTCCTGAAGCCGCTGGGTTATCAACACAGTGAAGTGATTGGTAAGCATATTTCGATACTGTTAAAAGCAAATACAGCCCAAAGTGCTGAATATAAGCAACTTTGGGAGAAGTTGAATAAAGGCGAGAACGCCAAGCTGGAAATCTGTCGCGTCGCCAAAAATGGTAACGAATACTGGTTTAGCACCAGCTATGTGCCGATTGTCGGCGCAGATGGCTCAGTGCTTAAAGTAAAAGTCTACTCTTATTGCATTACCCAGGAAAAACAGCGTCAACTGGACTTTGAAGGCCAGATATTCGCTGTGAATAACTCACAAGGCGTCATTCAGCTGGATATGAGTGGCCATGTGCTGACCGCCAACAAAAACTTTCTTGATCTCACCGGCTATGCGCTGGATGAAATTCAAGGAAAGCATCACAGTATGTTTGTCAGTGAACGTTTTAAAAATAGCCAGGAATACAAAGAGTTTTGGGCTAAGTTGAACCGCGGCGAGTCAGATGTCGGTGTTTATCATCGCTATGGTAAACAAGGTAAGGATATTTACTTGCAGGCTTCTTATAACCCGATTATCGGCCTGGATGGCAAGCCGGTGAAAGTGGTTAAATTCGCTACAGACATTACCAGTGCGGTATTGGCGGATCAGGCGCAGAAGGTGAAAACCCGTGAAGCGACCATGATCAAAAATGCTTTGGAGGCTTCATCGAATAGTTTGATGATGGCCGACAAAGACGGCGTCATTACTTATATGAACCCGGCTGCGCTGGAGTTGATGCGCGAATCCAGCAAAACATTCAAACAGTTATTTCCGCACTTTGATGCAGAGAAACTGATTGGTCAAAGCTATGATGTATTTCATAAAAATCCATCGCATCAGCGTAACCTGTTAGGTGGACTGACTGGCAAGCATCAAACCGAAATTGGTGTCGGCGATATGTTCTTCCGCCTGACAGCAAACCCGATTTTCGATAATGATGGCGAACGTCTGGGCACCGTGATTGAATGGGTAGACCAAACGCAAGAGAAGCGCGTGGAAAACCAGATCAAAGAAGCCTTGAAATCCGCTGTTGATGGTGATGTGACCTATCGACTGGATAGCTCGATTGCCAAAGGCGCTGCAGTTGAGACCATGAACTCCATCAACCAATTGCTGGACATCATGAACGATATTCTGGTGAACGTGCGTGAAGCAGGCGAAACCATTAATACAGCCGCACATGAAATCTCCAGCGGCAACAACGATTTGTCCAGCCGTACCGAGCAACAGGCGTCTAACCTGGAAGAAACTGCCTCCAGCATGGAGCAGCTGGCTTCTACCGTGAAACAAAACGCCGAAAATGCACGCCAGGCCAATCAAATGGCTGAAGCCGCGTCACAAGTGGCGATTCGTGGTGGTGAAGTCGTTGGTAACGTGGTGACCACCATGAGTGCAATCAATGAAAGCGCACGTAAGATTGAAGATATTATTTCTGTCATTGATGGCATTGCTTTCCAAACCAATATTCTGGCACTAAACGCTGCGGTAGAAGCTGCGCGTGCAGGTGAGCAGGGTAGAGGCTTTGCGGTGGTGGCAGGTGAAGTGCGCAATCTGGCACAACGTTCAGCCAGTGCAGCGAAAGAAATTAAAGAGCTGATCACTGACTCTGTGAATAAAACTGCTGACGGTACCAAACTGGTGGAAACTGCTGGTGAAACCATGCATGAAGTGGTGACCTCGGTGCAGCGTGTGACCGATATCATGAGCGAAATTACAGCGGCTTCTGCTGAACAGAGCTCAGGCATTAACCAGGTCAACGATGCCGTTAACCATATGGATGAAGTGACCCAGCAAAACGCCGCCTTGGTGGAAGAAGCTGCGGCCGCTGCTGAGTCATTGGTTGAGCAAGCCTCTAACCTGATGGATACCGTGAACAGGTTTAAAGTGCGTGGCGGTACAACACAAGCCCCCCGTTCTGCGGCGCCACGTGTTGCAGTTGCCAGCCGTCCCGCTGTGGCTGCGCCAGTGAGCAAGCCTAAACCGGCTGCACATACGAATAGTTATCAACCAGGCAAATCGACTAAAACCGGTACGGATGATACTGAGTGGGAAGAGTTTTAACGCAATGATTTAACAATGTGTCTGCTTGTTTCTGTGAGAGGAAAAGCCCATGACAAATGTCTTTCTGAAAGTGGTGAGTGCCCTGGTTGAAGGTTTTTTGTTGTGGGCATCGGCGGTGATTGGTTATCCATTATAAGTAATCATGCTGTATGAAATAAATTTTAAAAACCGACGAAAGTCGGTTTTTTTATGCCTGTTTCATTCGTAACTGTATGGAGGCTATCTCTAGAAAAGCAACGCTAGTTTTCGAAAAGATCGCTGGTGATGGATTGAAACATAAACCCCTGTTTTTTTCCTCAATTGAAAATGCTGCTGTCCTTTTATCATGATAAAACCATCTATCAGCTGTGGTTGATTGCAACGAGGCAGTCACCATTGATAAACGATGTGTTGACTCCAGTCTGGGCTGGACAGTCAGTACATGGTGCCAAACGGCGAGAACAATATGCAGACGTTTCATGATTGAGATGTATACAACGACGTATGCATGACGCCCGTGACACACGGTAATAATCCCTCACGTCTGAACGCTTATATTTTACGTTTTCTCGATGTTTAATCGATTGATGGTTGTTCGATTGAATTTATTAACACAGAGGATGCGTCATGCTTAACAAGCTCTCTATCACCAAAAAACTTACGTTGATGGCATGTATTATCTTGCTGCCCTTAACTTATCTCGCCTCGGTCAATATTCTTAAAAATAAAGCAGATATCAGGACAACCGATGCTGAAGTTCAAGGCATCGCCTTAATCAGCCCGTTAATGGTCATGATTGAGGATGTGCAGAAACATCGTGGGATGATGGCCAACTACCTTTCAGGTAAGCGCGAACTGCAACCGAAAATTGCCGAGTTGGAGTCCAAGCTGGACAAGGACATTGAAACGATTCGTTTCATGCATGAGACTTCTCAGGTAGTGAGCCATGACGATCCTTACTGGATTGAGTTTTCAGATAAGTGGCAAACCGCGATCACGAATTATAAAACCCTGACATTGGCCAGCCTGGCCGCCAGCCGTGAAGAAAGTTTTGTCAAACATACGGCAATTATTAACTTTCTGATTGAAGCCACGGTAATTAAGGCAGATATCAGTGGGTTGACGCTGGATCCGCTTGAAGAGTCCTATTACATGATGGATACAGCGGTGTTAAAAGTTCCGCCGTTGATTGAAGTCATGGCGCAAGTGCGTGGCCTCGGCGCTGGTGTGCTCGCTAAACAGGCGCTTTCAGAAAATGAGCGTTTGAAGCTGGAAGGGCTGGTCAATGCCATGGAGCAGACGGATGGCCGTTTTATGCACAATATGCATGTGCTGTCGCGCTACGACCAGAAGAATACGCAAGAAATACAGCCTTTGCTCGATGCCACACAGCATCTCAAGCAATTACTGCTTACTGCGATTTTAAAGAATGAATCTCTGTCTTATGATTCGCAGCAATATTTCAATCAGGCGAGTGCGCAAATTGAAATCGCCTATAAAAGCTATTACGCGTTGATGGATCAACTGCAGCACACACTGCAAAAAAGAATCACTCAACAAGAATATCAGTTGTATACCACACTGGCGATGACTGCGTTGGGCCTGTGCCTGGTGTTGTGGATTGTGTATGCCGTTTCCAGGGATATTATTGCTAAATCCATGCTGGCCAAACAAATGATGGAAGACCTGGTACAGGGGAATATTCAGGCGGTGCAGCAAGAGATCGTTCCGCATGACGAACTGGACGAGGTTATTATTTCAGCCGGTAAACTAAATCATACGATACATACACTGGTCAATGAATCCAAACAGTTGGCCAGTTCAGCCAGTGCCGGCAATTTGAGTGCGCGCGGTGAAAGCAGCAAGTTTGATGGCGAATACAGAGTATTGGTGGATAGTATTAACCAGACTCTGGATGGCGTCATTATCCCCTTGAATGTGGCTGCACAATACGTGGATGACATCTCCAAAGGCAGAATACCAGCCAAAATCACGGATGCCTATAAAGGTGATTTCAATACGATTAAAAACAACCTGAACCAGTGTATTGATGCGGTGCAGGCCTTGGTTGCTGATGCCAGTATGCTGTCTCAGGCTGCGGTGGCTGGGCGCTTATCCGCCCGGGCCGATGCCAGCAAGCATCAGGGCGACTTCCGCAAGATCGTGCAGGGGGTCAACGATACCCTAGATGCGGTGATTGGACCATTGAACGTGGCTGCAAAGTATGTGGAAGATATTTCGCATGGCCACATTCCGGCCAAAATAAGTGATCATTACAATGGTGATTTCAATACCATTAAGAATAACCTCAACCAGTGTATCGATGCGGTTAATGCACTGGTGACCGATGCCAACATGCTGTCAAAAGCAGCTGTCGATGGCCAGTTGTCTACGCGTGCTGATACCAGCAAGCATCAGGGTGACTTCCGCAAGATTGTCGAAGGGGTGAACAATACACTGGATTCGGTGATTGGCCCATTGAGTGTCGCGGCGAACTATGTTGATCGTATCTCCAAAGGCGATATTCCCGCGCGTATCAATGAACATTACCGAGGTGATTTCAACGCGCTCAAGAATAACCTCAATACCTGTGTGGATGCCGTCAATCGGCTGGTGGCTGATGCTGACCTGCTGGCTAACTCAGCCAAAGAAGGCCGCATTAC